>DASXRB010000596.1:0-1955 GCA_036506875.1 Kribbellaceae bacterium
GCTGGAGACGCAAAAGGTCGCGGCCCTCGCCCGCGCCGGCGTCGTACCGCTCGCGAAGTCGGTCCCGCTCGACGTCAGCGCCTTCGGCGCCCGCGGCGCCGGCTCGCCGGTGCACACCGCGGGCCGCGGTCTCGGCAACCAGCCACAGCGCGAGTGAGCCGTCGCGTCACTGGTCGCGGAAGCGGTTGATCTGCGGGAGGTGCTTGGCGCGCAGCTCGGGGTCGCGGACGCCGAGGCCCTCCTCGGGAGCCAGCGTCAGCACGCCGACCTTGCCCTGGTGCAGGTTACGGTGCACGTCGTACGCGGCCTGCCCGGTGTCGTCGAGGGCGTACACCTTGCTCAGCGTCGGGTGGATCATGCCCTTCGCGATCAGCCGGTTCGCCTCCCAGGCCTCGCGGTAGTTCGCGAAGTGCGAGCCGATGATCCGCTTCAGGTTCATCCACAGGTACCGGTTGTCGTACTCGTGCATGAAGCCCGAGGTGGACGCGCAGGTGACGATCGTGCCGCCGCGGCGGGCGACGTACGTGGAGGCTCCGAAGGTCTCGCGGCCCGGGTGCTCGAACACGATGTCCGGGTCGTCGCCGCCGGTGAGCTCGCGGATCTTCGCGCCGAACCGCTTCCACTCCTTGGGGTCCTGGGTGTTCTCGTCCGCCCAGAACCTGTAGCCCTCCGCGTTGCGGTCGATGATCAGCTCGGCGCCCATCGACCGGCAGATCTCCGCCTTCTCCTCCGAGGAGACCACGCACACCGGGATCGCACCGCCGTTCAGCGCGAACTGGGTGGCGTAGGAGCCGAGGCCGCCGGAGGCGCCCCAGATCAGCACGACGTCGCCCTGCTTCATGTCAGCGCCGTTGCGCGAGACCAGCTGCCGGTACGCGGTGGAGTTCACCAGGCCCGGGCTGGCGGCCTCCTCCCAGGTGAGGTGCGCAGGCTTCGGCATCAGCTGGTTCGACTTGACCAGCGCGATCTCGGCCAGGCCGCCGAAGTTGGTCTCGAAGCCCCAGATCCGCTGCTCGGGGTCCATCATCGTGTCGTTGTGCCCGTCCGGGCTCTCCAGCTCGACCGACAGGCAGTGCGCGACCACCTCGTCACCGGGCTTCCAGGCGTGCACGCCCGGGCCGGTGCGCAGCACCACGCCGGACAGGTCGGAGCCGACCACGTGGTACGGCAGGTCGTGCCGGGCCGCCAGCGGCGACAGCTTCCCGTACCGCTTCAGGAACGAGAACGTCGGCACCGGCTCGAAGATCGACGTCCAGACCGTGTTGTAGTTGATCGCGCTCGCCATCACCGCGACCAGCGCCTCGCCCGGGCCCAGATCCGGGGTGGCGACCTCGTCCAGGTGCAGGCTCTTGCGCGGGTCCTTGTCCCGTGAGGACAGGCCGTCGAACATGCCGGTCTCGTCGGCGTGCACCGTGATGCCCCGGTAGGACTCCGGGACCTCCAGCCGGCCGAACTCCTCCGCCGGGGTGTCACCGGCCAGGATCGCGTCGAGGATGTTCTTCACGTCGTGCCTCCAAGGAGCCGCGGAGCTGCCGTCTGGGCCGGAATCTACCCATCAGTACACACCTGCGGAGTGCTCTGTGACCTACTTCGCAGGCGTGCTGAGCGTGTCCTGAGACGCGTTTCACTCACGGTGCACGCGCGGGGCGGCCCATCAGGCCAGTGCGCCCACTGGTCTTCACCGTACGACGTGCAGCCGCACGGTGGTGCCCTCCCGTGACGACCGGATCTGCACCAGGTCGCAGAGCTGGTTCGCCAGCCACAGGCCGCGGCCGCCCTCGGCCAGTGGCGCCGGCACCGCCCGGCCGACCAGCAGTTGGTCGATCCGGCCGCCGTCGGTGGTCTCGCACTGCAGGGTGTCGCCCTCGGTCCAGATCGCGAAGGTGCCGTCGCCGGCGAACCGGACGCTGTTCTTGCAGATCTCGTGCGCCGCCAGCGCGAGGTCGTCGGCCCGG
>DASXRB010000597.1:0-3518 GCA_036506875.1 Kribbellaceae bacterium
TGCCGCGTCCGGGTCGAGCTCGCTCGGGTCGCCGTCGAACATGTGATCGACTCTACCAACCCGACCGGACAGTTTCCCTTGTTTCAAAGGGAAATCGGTCCGGTTCGCTGACGGCGAACGCACACGGACGCAGGGGTTGTCGGGCCAAGCGTGACCGCGAGCGCCGGATGGGCCGCGGCAGCGGGCCCGGGCAATTGCAGATCGTTCCTCGACACAACGGTGCTGAGCTCGACGTCACGACTCGCGACGCCGGGCATCGCGCGCGGCGCGATTACTTCTCTCTGAATGGGATATTCGCGTGCAGATGTGCAGATGTGCAGATGTGCAGATGTGTCGGCGGGTTACCGGCATGCGCTCGTGGATGGGCCGGCTGGAACGGTGATCGCGGTCGGTGCCGGCAACGGGGATCAACGTCGCGCACGGCCCGGCGGACGTCGTACGTGTGCCGGGCCGTCGAGCCGAGCCGCACCTGCGTGCGCACGCCATCGAAGCAGCGGCGAAGGCGCCGGTTGAGATCGAGGTGCTGGATGGGACCGCGGAGCGGCTGCCGCGGCGCTCGGCGAGCTCCGGAGGGTCCTGAAGTCCGGCGGCCGGGCTGCGTTTCTTCGAGCACGTCCGCGCGTCGACTCCCGGCCTCGATCGGACGCAGCGGTTGCTGGACGCAACGATCTGGCCGGTCGCCATGGGCGGCTGCCACCTGGTCCGTGACACCGAGGCGGTGATCCGGGCCGCGTGCATCGGGATCGACACCCTGCAAGGGATCCGGTTCCTAGAGACCCGGTGGCCGGCCCCGTCCGCGCCGCACACCCTCGACACCCGCTGAGCCCGCAACGACCTGACAGCCGCATTCGCGGCGCGTAATCGTCGTACCGTTTCCGCACCCGTCCCGTTCTGCCAGTGTGTATCCAAACGACCGGGAGGGATCTGCGATGACGTTGAGCGAGAGGCAGCAGCGGCTGTGCGACGAGCGGCCGGCGGACTACTCGGACCTGAAGGCGCTGTTCATCAGCTGCACGCTGAAGAAGTCGCCGGAGGTCTCCAACACCGAAGGCCTCGCGGCGATCTCGATGGAGATCATGCGGCGCAACGAGGTGACCGTCGATCTGGTCCGCGCGGTCGACCACGACATCGCCACCGGGGTGTACCCGGACATGACCGAGCACGGCTGGGCGACCGATGCGTGGCCGGCGATCCAGGAGCAGGTGATGGCGGCCGACATCCTTGTCATCTGCACGCCGATCTGGCTGGGGGAGAAGTCGTCGATCTGCAACCAGGTGATCGAGCGGTTGTACGGGAACTCGTCGGTCCTCAACGACCACGGGCAGTACGCCTACTACGGCAAGACCGGCGGTTGTCTCGTCACCGGCAACGAGGACGGCGTGAAACACGTGGCGATGAACGTCCTCTACTCGCTGCAGCACCTCGGGTACGTCGTTCCGCCGCAGGCCGACGCGGGCTGGATCGGCGAGGCCGGCCCCGGGCCGTCGTACCTCGACGAGGGCTCCGGCGGGCCTGACAACGATTTCACCAACCGCAACACGACCTTCATGACGTGGAACCTGCTGCACGTGGCGCGGATGCTCAAGGACGCCGGAGGTATCCCGGCTCACGGCAACCAGCGCTCGGAGTGGGATGCCGGTTGCCGCTTCGATTTCGCCAACCCCGAGCACCGCTGACACCCGGACGGGATTGCCGAAAGTAGTTGAGGTAACACGAACAGTCCATAGCATTCGGGACCATCAAGCCTTATTGTCATCACGCCGCACTACGGGGGGCGCAGGCATTTGAACTGTCGGTGAGCAGGTGGCCGGGGGTGGGGGTTGATGGTAGACGCAGAGCAGTCGGCTGCGAGACGGGCCGTGACATTCGGGCCCGACTGGGTGGAGGGGACGTTACTCGCGGGTTATGCCGACGATGTGTGCCTGCGGCTACCGGGAGGCGTTGTCGTTGCCCGTGGCACCCTGCGGGAGCTGGTTGCCGAACGGCAACGACGCCTGACCGAAGCGGGCCTGCGCGCGGGTGGCGCGGTGGCGCTGCGGCTGCCCCCGTCGCTCGCGTACGTTGTCAACCTGCTCGCCACCTGGCGGGTCGGCGGGCAGGCGATCCTGCTCGACCACCGGCTGACCGACCACGAGGTCGGTAACGCTCTGCGGCGGCTCACCCCGCAGGTCGTCGTCGCGCCGGCGCAACCGCCGGCCGGGGGCCTGCGGATCTTCCACGACGTCACCGAGACCGTCACGGCCTACTCCGACCGGCCGGCGATCAGCCGCCACGCGGTCATCCAGCTGAGCTCCGGTTCGACCGGGCCGTCGAAGGTGATCGGCCGCACCGCCGATGACCTGGTCGCCGAGATCGACCGGTACACCAAGATCGACGGCGTACCGCTGCCCGGCGAGCGGATCATCCTGCTGCCGTCGATGGTGCACGTGCTCGGCCTGGTCGGCGGCCTGCTCTACGGCCTGCACGCCGGCGTCGAGCTGCACCCGCCGGCCCGGCTCACCGGCGACGCCATCCTCGACGCGATCGCCGACACGGACGAACCCGCGACGGTGCTGGGGGTGCCGTTCCACATCGGCCTGCTCGCCTCGGTCGCCGCGCCCCGCAGGCTCCCGCAGCTGAAGCGGATGACCACCGGCGGCGAGCTCGTCCCGGCCGCGGTGTCCGCCGCGTTCGAGGACAAGTACCAGGTCCCGCTCGGGAACATGTACGGGATGACCGAGGTCGGTGTCATCGGCACCGACCTGTTCGGCCGGCACCGGCCGTCGATCATGCCGGCGCCCGGCATCGAGGTGCGCGAGGACGGCGGCGAGCTTTGGGTGAGCCGCCCGGAGTCGCCGTACGTCGGGCTGTCGGACCCGTCGCGCTGGCACGACGGCTGGCTGCGGACCAAGGACGCCGGTGTCGTCGACCCGGCGACCGGGCTGGTGACCATCAAGGGCCGGCTGGACTCGCAGGTCTCGGTCGGCGGCCTCAAGGTCGACCTCACCGAGGTCGAGCAGGCCGTGACCGCCGTGCCCGGCGTCGACGCCGCCGTCGTCGTGTACGACGACGGCATCACCGCCTACGTCCAGCGCAACGCGGGCCGGCCGCCGCGGGGCCTGGACGAGACGCTGGCCGAGCGGCTCGCGAGCTACAAGCGGCCGCGCACCGTGCACCTGCTGGATCAGTTGCCGCGGACAACGACCGGCAAGCTCGTCCGTGACCTCTCGGTACTGCGGTCGGCCGTGTCATGAACCCGTGCCCAGTTCCGAGGAAAGGCCTGCACATCGGCGGCTACGGCGAGTACGAACCTCTTCACGGTGACGTATCCGACCGACAGCCCGGTCTCACCCGGTACCGGCCTGAGCACGCTCGGATCACCGTCGGGCAGCGGTACGACGCGTCGCAGGCCGCCGTCCCGCAGGCCGCTGCCGAGCGCCTTGCCCACCGCCTCCTTCGCGGTCCACAGCCGCAGGAACGCCTCGTCCGGCGAGCCCTGCCGGGCGACCCACAAGGCCTCCCGCGGAAGGAACCAGCGC
>DASXRB010000598.1:0-2673 GCA_036506875.1 Kribbellaceae bacterium
TGTTGCCGATCACCGCCACCCAGACCGTTGTCGCGCACGTGTCGGGCACCTCGACCGTCTCTGAAGCGGGCGGCAGTGCCCGGGCGGTCGTCTACCAGCCGACCTCGCTCACCGGCAGGGTCGCGCCGACCACCGCCACGGTGGCATGTCGTCGTACGGGCATCTGACGGTGATGTACAGCACCGGCGGCACCGGCCCGTTCACCGGCCAGAAGGTGCTGGTGCAGACCAGGCCGAAGTCGAACCCGACCGGCCCGTACGGCACCGTCGCCACCGCCACCACGACCGGCAGCGGGTACTACTACGCGAACTGGGACGCGTCCGTCGATGCCGATGTCCGGGTTGCGTTCGTCTCGCCGTACAGGTCGATCGCCTCGTCGTACTGCTGGGTCCGGTCGCTGGACGTCCGCTGAGCACTACGCTGCCAGCGTGACCGACCTGCTTCCTGCCTGGCTGCGACCGACCAAGGGCGAGCATCGCTGGCCGGCGGCGCTGAGCGTCCTGGTGATGATCGCGTTGCAGGTCAAGGTGATGTACGCGCTGGAGATCCGGCCGGGATGGGTCGTGCCCGCGGTCGAGCTGGTCCTGCTCGGGGTCCTGTTCGCCGCCGACTCGGGCCGGATGAACCGCGAGGTCAGGTACCTGCGGGTGCTCGGCCTGGTCCTGGTCGGTGCCGCCAGTGTCGCGAACGCGATCGCGGCCGGCTGGCTCGTCCACGACATCGTCACCAAGCACGCGGATCTGGGCGCGTTGTCGCCCGCCGAGCTGCTGCTCACCGGCGGTGCGGTCTGGCTGACGAACGTGATCGTCTTCGCATTGTGGTACTGGGAGCTCGACTCCGGCGGGCCGGCCGCGCGCGCGAACGCACGGCACGACCTGCCCGACCTCCTGTTCCCGCAGATGGCCGCGGGTGAGCTGGCCGCGCCGGACTGGGAGCCGGGCTTCGTGGACTACCTGTACGTCGCCTTCACCAACGCCACCGCGTTCAGCCCGACGGACACGATGCCGCTGAGCCGGTGGGCCAAGCTGGCGATGATGTTCCAGTCGATCGTCTCGGTCGTCGTCGTCGCCCTGGTGATCGCCCGCGCCATCAACATCCTCGGCTGAGTCAGTCGTCCGCGGGATCCGCGACGACGATGGTCGGGAGCGCCACCTTCTCGTCGGGCTTGGAGCCGAGCACGGTGTCGACGTAGGAGCGGGCGGCGGTCATCGTGTCCACCTCCTCGCCGGCGCGTTCGGACAGGAACCAGCGGTGCTCGAGCACCTCGTGGAACACCTCGGCCGGCTCCAGCTTGCCGCGCAGCTCCGGCGGTACCGCCCGCACGACCGGCTCGAAGCAGGTGGTCAGCCACTGGTGCGCGACGATCTCCTCGTCCTCGCCCTGCTGCTCGGTCGCGGCGGCGTACGAGTCCAGGTCGTTGAGCAGCCGGCGGGCCTGGTTCTCCTCGACGTCCAGCCCGGTGAGCCGCAGCAGCCGCCGGGAGTGGTGCCCGGCGTCCACGACCTTCGGCTGGATCCGCACCCGGCTGCCGTCCCAGTCGGTGATGATGTCGATCTCGTCGACGTCGAAGCCGAGGTCGTTCAGCCGCCGGATCCGCGAGTCCAGCCGGTGCAGCTCGTCGGTGTGGAACTCCTCGACCCCCGTGAGCTCGGCCCAGAGGGCTTCGTACCGGGAGTTGATCGACTCGACGGTCTCCTGCGGGTCGACGATCGGGTCGAGCAGCCCGCCCTCCTGCAGGTCGAGCAGCTCGCCGAACAGATTGATCTCGCCGGTGTAGAGGTCGTGCGCGCGCTGGCCGTCGGAGACCTCGTGGTGCAGCTCGCCGGTCTCGGCGTCGACCAGGTACGCCGCGAAGGCGCCGGCGTCACGCCGGAACAGCGTGTTCGACAGCGAGCAGTCGCCCCAGAAGAAGCCGCTCAGGTGCAGCCGGACCAGCAGCGCCACCAGCGCGTCGAGCAGCCGGTTGACCGTGTCCGGGCGCAGCGTGTGCGAGAACAGCGCGCGGTACGGCAGCGAGAACTGCAGGTGCTTGGTGACCAGGATCGAGTCGATCGGCTCGCCGTCGCGGCCGACCCGGTCGGTGACCACGCCGACCGGTTCGACGGACGGTGTGTTGAGGCGTTCGAGGTCCCGGAGCAGCCGGTACTCGTGCAGCGCGAGGTGCTCCATCACCTCCTTGATCGCATACACCTGCCCGTTGACCCGGACGAACCGCACCACGTGCCGCGAGATACCGCGCGGCAGCACGACCAGTCGGTCGTCCGGCCACTCTTCCAGCGGCACGTCCCACGGCAGCGACAGCAGCCCGGTGTCCGGGCGGGAGGCGATGAAGCGCGGCACGCCTCACAGTGTCGCAGGCGGGACGCCGCGGCGGGACAGGCAGTTCGTCGAACGACGCTCACCGCGCTGTGCTCGTCCGCCCCCAGCTGTCTGGCTTGCGCTCGACGTGTGCGGTGACCAGCTCGGCGATCGCGGTGGCGCGGTTGCGAAGACCGTCGGGAATCGCGTCCTCGGTCGCCGCCGTGTGCATCGCCGCCGGAACCCGCGAGCGAAGGTCGGCGGCCGTCGTACGGCAACATTCTGGAGTGTGGCATCGTGCGGTGCCGGGTGTGAGCTTCCCGGCGGGATATCGTCGGCCATCCGCCGGATCGGGCGGGTCTCAGCTGAGGGGGA
>DASXRB010000599.1:0-2275 GCA_036506875.1 Kribbellaceae bacterium
GATCTCCGGTGCCTTCCAGCGGCCCGGGAGCTTCTTGATCACGTACTTGCCGTCGGGACCGTTCTCCTTGAGCTCGATCACGTCCTGCTCCATCTTCAGGCCGCTGATCTCGGTGATGCTCTTGATCTGGATGCCGTCGAACTCCAGCCCGAAGGAGTGACCGACACCAGCGTCGAGTTCATGAAGTGGCATCTGTGGCTACCTTTCTTGCCTTGCCGGGACGGTGGGTTACTCGGTGACCAGGCTGGTGCCGCCGGAGAACTGCGCCAGCCGGAAGATCACGAACTCGGCCGGCTTGACCGGCGCGACGCCGATCTCGCACACGACCTGTCCGGCGTCGATGCCCTCGGACGGGTTGGTCTCGCTGTCGCACTTGACGTAGAACGCCTCGTCCGGGGTCTGCCCGAACAGCGCGCCGCTGCGCCACTCGTTGACCAGGAACGCCGAGATGGTGCGCCGGATCCGCGCCCACAGCGCCTGGTCGTTCGGCTCGAAGACGACCCAGTTGGTGCCGCTGAGGATCGACTCCTCGAGGTAGTTGAACAGCCGGCGCACGTTGAGGTAGCGCCAGGCCGGGTCCGACGACAGCGTGCGCGCGCCCCAGACCCGGTTGCCGCGGCCCGGGAACGAGCGCAGGCAGTTGATCCCGACCGGGTTCAGCAGGTCGTGCTCGTTCTTGGTGACCTGCACCTCGAGGCTGACCGCGCCGCGGATCACCTCGTTCGCCGGTGCCTTGTGCACGCCGCGGGTGTCGTCGTTGCGGCCCCAGATGCCGGCCATGTGTCCCGACGGCGGCATGAAGCCGAGCTGGCCGGTGGCCGGGTCGGCGGTCTTGATCCACGGGTAGTACAGGGCGGCGAACGCCGAGTCGTAGCGGGCCTTGTCGACCAGCCACTCCTTGACCTGCTGCGGGTTCAGCCCGGGCGGCGAGTCGAGGATGGCGATCCGGTCACCCATCAGCTCGCAGTGCCCGATCATCGCCAGCTGGACAGCCTGCACAGTCTCGAGGTCGATCGCGCCCTGCTGGTACGCGCTCATCAGGTCCGGCACGCAGAGCATGGTCACCTCGTCGACGGCCTCCAGGCCGCCGAAGCCGGTGCGCTCGGCGACGTCGCCGACGTAGTCGTCGGTGTTCAGCCGCGGCGACGGCACGGCCGGCGCCGGCGGGGGCTCGGTCAGCGCGGTCTCACCCAGCGCCGGCTTCTCCAGCGCCGCCCGGGCGACCTCCTCGACCCGGACCAGCTTGGAGGACGCGTTCACCACGGTCGCCACGTTGGTCTTGCCGCGCGACAGCGTGACCCGGTCGAACTCCTCGACCTGCTGGCCGCGCTGCTTGACCACGAGCTTGAACATCTCGTCGGTCGCGCCGTCTCCACCGGCCTCGGCGATCTCCACGCTGAGGTCCCCTGGTGAGGTGCCCGGGTCGAGCGCGGACACCCGCACGCGGCCGAGCAGCGCCTGCGGACCCGCGGGCTGCTCCTTGCCGGCGTTCTTGCCGTCGGAACCGTCCTGGCCGATCCGTACGACGTAGCAGTTGCCGCCGCCGTTCAGGAAGTAGCCGTAGACCGACTGCGCCAGGTACGTCCCGTGGACGAACCCGCCGAACACGTCGGTGAACGCGCTCCAGTTGCTGACCAGCATCGGCTGGTTGAACGGTCCGCTCTCGGCCAGGCCGACGAATGCCGCCACCGCGGTCCCGACGCCTTCGAGCGGCTTGGCGCCCGAGTCGATCTCCTCCACATAGACACCTGGTGACAAGTACGTCGGCATGCTGCCCTCCCGGGTTCAGAGTCCTGGTCCCAGCCTCCTCGCGCGGGCGCGCGACCCCAACGGCCGACCGGACGCCGCGGAGGGCAGCCCTCGTTGCCTTAATGGGAAGTTCGCGTCACTCCGGCACCGGCATCGTGTCCGTGATCTCCGGCTCGAAGGACGTCACAGCGCCTCCGCGCACTCGACAACCACGTACTGGCCGTAGGTCGCCTTCGCGAAGATCGTGCCCGCCGTCCGCCACCGGGGGTGCAGGCAGAGCACACGCACCAGCACGTAGCCGACCCACGGGTTGTCCTCGTCCGTCCATTCGTCCCAGTCGGCCTTGCTCGGCAGGAAGGACTTGGCCGACGCGATCATCAGGATCGTGTGCGTATCGACTCCGGGAAAGGCAGACGGCACGAAGTCGACCAGTTCCCGGAGCTGCTCGTCACACTCGCGGCGCAGTCGCTCCAACTCGGCCCGGTGCTGGGACAGCCCGGACACGTACGTACTCGCCACCCTCGTC
>DASXRB010000600.1:0-4956 GCA_036506875.1 Kribbellaceae bacterium
GTCCCGGTGGGCGGCAACGTGCGGCTGTCGGCGTTCACCTGGGACCCGGAGCAGCCGGGCCAGACGGTCGACGGGATCGACCAGATGGCCTGCGCGTCGCACCAGGACCCGTGTCTGATCCGCTCGTTCATCGGCGACTACTTCGGGCTGGCGATCTCCGGCGCGAACGTCTACACGTTGGCCGTGTCGACGCACTACCCGTCGGACGTGGCCGCTGACGGCGGCGGCCCGGTGTTCTACCAGCAGCAGGTGCTGCAAACGGTCTCGCGCGCGGCGCTCGGCATCTGAGCGCCCGCGCGGGCGGACCACCGGGGCCGGCACAACCAGCGGCCACGTAGGGTAGGGGCGTGCCCGCCGCCGCCCCTGACGCTCTGCCGCCGCTCGTCGTCGGGTTCGACCTGGACATGACGCTGGTGGACTCGCGGCCGGGGATCAAGGCCGTGTGGGACCTGCTGGTCGCCGAGACCGGGGCGGACATCGACACCGAGCTGGTGGTGAGCCGGCTCGGGCCGCCGCTGGTCTGGGAGATGGCGAACTGGTTCCCGCCGGATCGGATCGACGCGATGGTGGAGCGGTACCGGGAGCACTACCCCGAGCACGCCGTCACCGGGACGTTGCCGATGCCGGGGGCGGAGGCCGCGCTGGAGGCGGTACGACGCCACCGCGGCCGCAGTCTCGTCGTGTCGGCCAAGTACACGCCGAGCGTCACGCTGCACACCGACCACCTCGGCTTCGACGTCGACGAGGTCGTCGGCGACCTGCACGGTGAGCAGAAGGCGATCGCACTGAAGGAGCACGGCGCCACGATCTACGTCGGCGACCACACCGCCGACATCGACGGCGCCCGGGCCGCCGGCGCGGTCGCGGTCGCGGTGGCCAGTGGTCCGTTCAGCGCGGACGAGCTGCGCGGCTACGGGGCTGACGTCGTACTGGACGACCTGACCGAGTTCCCGGCCTGGCTGGACGAGCACCTGCTGACCACCCGGCTGGCGGCCCTGGAGGCCGCGCTGTCGAGGCACCGGCGGCTGCTGGTGGCGTTCTCCGGCGGCGCGGACTCCGCGTTCCTGCTGGCCGCCGCGGCGCGCACGATCGGGCCGGCGAACGTGGTCGCCGCGACCGCGGTCAGCCCGAGCCTGCCGGCGGCGGAGCTGGAGCCCGCGGCCCGGTTCGCCGAGACGCTCGGGGTGCGGCACCTGACCCCGCGCACGCACGAGATGGAGCGTGAGGGGTACCAGGCCAACGCCGGTGACCGGTGCTACTTCTGCAAGGCCGAGCTGGTCGAGACGCTGCAACCGATCGCGGACGAGCTCGGCATCGAGGCGATCGCGACCGGGACCAATGCCGATGACGCGGTCGCCGGGTTCCGTCCGGGCATCCGCGCCGCCCACGAGCGTGGCGCGATCACCCCGCTGCGGGACGCGCTGCTCACGAAGGCGCAGGTCCGTGAGGTCTCGCGCCGCTGGCGGCTGGAGACCTCCGACAAGCCGGCCGCGGCGTGCCTGTCCAGCCGGATCGCGTACGGCGTGCGCATCACGCCGCACCTGCTGGCCCGGGTCGACCGCGCCGAGCAGGCGGTCCGCCGGCACCTGACGCCGTACGGGGTCGAGAACGTCCGGGTCCGCGACCTCGGCGAGTCCGCGAGCATCGAGATCGACGCGGGCCTGCTGGACGTCGCCGACCACGGCGAGCTGGTGGCGCTGGTGACGGCCGAGGGGTTCGCGGAAGCGGCCGTCGACCCGCGCGGCTTCCGGTCCGGCTCGATGAACGAGCGCCTCCCCGACCCGGAGCCTTACCGGTGAGCGTCCGACACCCCTCCGGCGTAGGCTGAGAGATCCCGGGCGCCCTCGCCTGGAGGCCGCCTCAGACCGTAGTGTTTCCCGTCCCGACGACTGACATCGAAGAGGTTTCCCGTGCCTACAGGCAAGGTCAAGTGGTACGACGCGGAGAAGGGCTTCGGCTTCCTCAGCAAGGAGGAGGGCGGGGACGTCTACGTCCGCTCCGACGCGCTTCCCGCGGGTGTGACCAGCCTCAAGCCCGGCCAGAAGGTCGAGTTCGGCGTCGTCGAGGGCCGCAAGGGGGAGCAGGCGCTGCAGGTCCGGCTGATCGACCCGCCGCCGTCGGTGGTCAAGGCGATGCGGCCGAAGCCGGAGGACATGGTCACCGTCGTCGAGGACCTCATCAAGCTGCTCGACCACGTCGGTGAGGGCTACCGCCGCGGCCGCCACCCGGACAACAAGACCGCGCACAAGGTCGCGACCGTGCTGCGCGGCGTCGCGGACAAGCTCGACGTCTGAGCCGTCCGCCTCATTGCGTCGTACGACGCGCGATCAGCGCGGCGATGCCGTTCAGCACGGTGTCCAGGCCGAACCTGAACTCGTCGACGGCGAAGTCGCTCTCGTCCGACAGCGACCCGGCCCGCAGCGCGGCGGCGACGGCCGGGAACCGGTCCGGGTCGAGCACCAGCGCGAGCCGGCGCGCGTACAGCTGGTCGGCCTCCTGCTCGGTGCGGCCGGTCTCTGCGTTCGCGGCGTGCATGTAGGCGGTCAGCTGGGTCATCCCGCGCACGTAGACGTCGACCAGCAGCATCGACGACAGCCTCTCCTGGTGGGTGAGGCCGGTCTCGGCGAGCGCTTGCAGCCCGGCCTCCATCCAGGCCATCTGGTGCGGTGACAGCGGCGGCTCGAACAGCGGGATCTGCAGGATCCACGGGTGCCGTAGCAGTGTGGCGTGCGCGGCGCGGGCCCAGGCGGTCATCCGGTCCCGCCACCCGGCGCCCGGCATCTCCTCCAGCTCGGGTACGCCGAAGCCCTCGTCGAGCATGACGGTGAGCAGGTCGTCCTTGGAGGCGACGTACCGGTAGAGCGACATGGTGGTGAAGCCGAGGTCGGCGGCCACCTTGCTCATGGAGACCGCGGCCAGGCCCTCGGCGTCGGCGATCCGGACCCCGGCCGCGCCGATGTCGCGGATGGTCATGCCCGGCTTCGGTCCGCGCCGGCCCGACTGATCGCGGCCCCACAACAGCTCCAGCACGCGTGGCAGCTCGTCCGCGTTCGTGTCCATGGCCCTCCGCATCCTCGGCTCCGGCTGAGACTAGTCCTCGCAAAACTGTTTACAGCGTAGACAGATACTTGTTAGTTTTCGTGTACGACGTAAACAGTATGCGAGATACACGAATAACTGGAGGGGTCATGGAGACGAAGGAACTCACCACCGAGCCGGCCGGCGGGCCGAAGGCCGGGCGCAAGGAGTGGATCGCGCTCGCGGTGCTGGCACTGCCGCTGCTGCTGGTCTCGATGGACGTGTCGGTGCTCTACTTCGCGGTGCCGTTCATCAGCGCGGACCTGCACGCGAGCGCGACCGAGCAGCTGTGGATCTTCGACATGTACGGGTTCGTGCTGGCCGGGCTGCTGATCACGATGGGCTCGCTTGGCGACCGGATCGGCCGCCGCCGGCTGCTACTGTTCGGCGCGGTCGCGTTCGGGCTGGCGTCGATCGCGGCGGCGTACGCGCGGAATCCGGAGCAGCTGATCGCCGCCCGCGCGGTCCTCGGCATCGGCGGCGCCACGCTGATGCCGTCGACGCTGGCGCTGATCCGGAACATGTTCCACGACCCGGCCCAGCGGTCGAAGGCGATCGCGTTCTGGAGCGCGGTGATGATGGGCGGGATCTCGCTCGGCCCGGTGCTCGGCGGATTCCTGCTGGAGCATTTCTGGTGGGGGTCGGTGTTCCTGATCAACACGCCGGCGATGGTGTTGCTGCTGGTGCTCGCGCCGACGCTGCTGCCGGAGTACAAGGCCGCGGACGCCGGGCGGTTCGACCTGATCGGGTCGGTGCTTTCGCTGGCCGCCGTACTGCCGGTGATCTGGGGCATCAAGGAGCTCGCGGCGCACGGTGTGTCCACCCTGCCGCTGGTCGCGATCGTCGTCGGTGCATTCTTCGGGGTGCTGTTCGTGCAGCGTCAGCGGACGGCGTCGTACCCGATGATCGAGCTCGGGATGTTCCGCAGCCGGGCGTTCAGCGGATCGCTCGCGGCGAACACGATCGGCACGCTCGCGCTGGTCGGCAACGCGGTGTTCATGACGCAGTACCTGCAGCTCGTGCTCGGCATGAGCCCGCTGAAGGCGGCGCTGTGGGCGCTCGCCCCCACGGTCTTCATCGGTGGGGCTGCGCCGCTCGCGACCGCACTCGCACGTCAGGTGGATCGCGCGTACGTGATCGGTGGCGCCTTCGTCCTGGCGGCTTCCGGGTACGGCGTCCTGACGCAGGTGCACCCGGATTCGTCGCTGGCGGTGGTGCTGACGGGCTCCGGTCTGCTCGCGGCCGGTCTCGTCATGGTGATGTCGCTGGTGACCGAGGCCATCGTCGGCTCGGTCACCCCGGACCGTGCCGGCGCAGCGTCCGCGGTGATGGAGACCTGCTCCGAGTTCGGCGGCGCTCTCGGCATCGCCGTCCTGGGCTCCATCGGTACGGCGGCCTACCGGGCCGACCTGCCGGCGGACGTCACCGGCCCCGGCCGCGAGGGCCTGCCGGCTGCGACCGCTGCAGCCGCCCACCTTCCCGCTCAGCTGGCGGAGACCCTCCTCGCGACGGCCCGCCACGCCTTCACCCACGGCATGAACGTCGTCGCGATCGTCGGCGGCCTCCTACTCCTGGCAACAGCCGTCGCCTCGACCCTCACCCTCCGCGGCACGACTCCGGCGGCGGAACCCACCCCAACGGACGAACTGGAGCCGGCCGCCTGAAACCCCGGCGAGCCCAGGCAGCCCATCCACCCCGCACCGGGTCAGCGCGGCGGTCGGCCTCCGTCGGGGCGCCGGCGGCCGAGTGTGCGGCGGTCCCGCTCGACCGTTGGCTCCTCCGCCCACGGAGCCTCATCGGCGACAGTGTCTTCATTGCCCTCGGCCGGTTGGCCGCTCCACCAGCGGCCGGCCGGTTGTCCGGGCTCCTGCGGGTTGA
>DASXRB010000601.1:0-2642 GCA_036506875.1 Kribbellaceae bacterium
GACGCGGAGCACCCAGCGCCAGTGCCGGCGCAGTACGCCGCCGTCGGCCGCGAGGATGCCCATCCCGACCGCGCGGTCCCCGTCGTACAGGACTCCGAGCGCGTCGGTCCCGTCGGCGATCCGGGCGAGCATGGCGTCCAGCGTCGCGGCGATCCTCGGTACCGGCGCCGGCGGCACGAAGCCGACCGCCCCGCCGGCCTCGGTGACCGCCACCCAGGTGTCGAGCAGGTCCTCCCGCAGCCGGGGCGCGAGCGCCTCGTCTCCGGCCACGCTGACGAACCGAACCTTCACCGAGCCCTCCCTGATGCGACGTATTCGCGTATGCGCACTCTAGACCACCCCCACCATCCGGTTCGTCCGGCGTGTGCGATCACCTCCGGGCCGCGCCCGACCTCTCGCCCCCGTGATCGCACAGGGCGAATGATCGCCGCGAAGGCGTGGTCACGAGGGACCGACGATGGGCGACACGCCGGGTCGGAAGGGCCCGATGAACGGAGAGGTCAGGGGAGGTCGGAGAGGCGGGGGATGGCGGCTAGCTTGTCGGGGTTGCGGATGAGGTAGATCTCGGTGATACCGGTGTCGTCGGACTCGACGAAGCCGACGATGTCGGGGTCGTCGCCGGCATAGCCGACCAGGGCCTGCTCGCCGTTGACGACCAGCAGGCGGATCTCCAGGACCGGGTTGTCGGGGCGCGCCATCACACCCAGGAGCCAGCGGGCGACGTTGCCGGGGCCGTGCAGCGGGCGGAGGGCGGCACGACGCTTGCCGCCGCCGTCGCTGACCAGGACCACGTCCGGCGCCAGCATCGACATCAGCTCGTCGAGGTCACCGGACCCGGCGGCCTGCAGGAAGCGCATCGTGAGCTCGGCCTGCTCGCCCGCGTCGACGACCTGGCGCGGCTGCCGGGCGTGCACGTGCGACCGGGCCCGGTGCGCGAGCTGCCGGACCGCCGCCTCGGACCGGTCCAGCGCTGTCGCGATCTCGGCGAACGGCAGGTCGAACACCTCCCGCATCACGAACACGGCCCGCTCCAGCGGTGACAGCGTCTCGAGCACCACCAGCATCGCCATCGACACCGAGTCGGCCACCTCGGCGACCACGGCCGGGTCGGCGGCGGCCGGCGAGCCGAGCCGAGCCGCGCCGTCCGCGACGGGCTCCGGCAGCCACGGCCCCACGTACGACTCCCGTCGGGCCTTCTGCTGCCGCAACCGGTTCAGCGCCAGCCGGGTGGTGATCGTGACGAGATACGCGCGCACATCCCGCACCTCCGCGTGGTCGGCGTCCGCCCACCGCAGCCAGGTGTCCTGTACGACGTCCTCCGCGTCCGCGACCGTCCCGACGATCCGGTACGCCGCGCCCACCAGGGCCGACCGGTGCTCGTCGAACTCGCGCGCCAGCTCGTCGTACGTCGTCATCTCGGCTCCACCTCCCCGGGTCCGGCCACTCTCGCACGTCACCCCACCGGACACGCGGAACGGCGCGTTCGTGACACCGGGTTGGACGAACCGGCGATGATCGGAGGATGAGGCTGCTGATAGCGCTCGGGGGGAACGCGCTGGCCGGGCCGAACGGGGACGCCGAGCCGGACGAGGAAGAGGCCGCCGTCGACGACGCGATGGAGTCGGTCGCGGACCTGGTCGCGGACGGGCACCAGGTGGTGCTGACCCACGGCAACGGGCCGCAGGTCGGCAACCTGCTGCTCAAGAACGAGCTGGCCGCCGAGATGGTCGCGCCGGAGCCGCTGGACTGGTGCGTGGCCGAGACGCAGGCCAGCATCGGCATGCTCGTGATGAACGCGCTCGACCACGCCCTGCTCCGCCGGGGCCGCCCGGCCCGGACCGCCGCCCTGGTCTCCCGCACCCTGGTCGACGCCGACGACCCCGCACTCGCCGCGCCGACCAAGCCGATCGGACGGTATGCCACCGCGGCCGAGGCCGCCGTGATGATCGAGCACGGCCAGCAGTGGGTGGACCTCGGCGAGCGCGGCTGGCGCCGGGTGGTGGGCTCGCCGCAGCCGCGGCAGTGCCTGGACGTGGCGGCGGCGCGGGTGCTGGCCGACGCCGGGTACGTGGTGGTGTGCTCGGGTGGCGGCGGGGTGCCGACGGCGTACGACGAGAACGGCCTGAACGGCGTCGAGGCGGTGGTCGACAAGGACCTGACCGCCGCGCTGCTCGCCGAGGAGCTGCACGCCGACCTGCTCGTGATCGCCACCGACGTGGAGGCCGCCGCCCTCGACTGGGGTACGCCGGACGCCCGGCCGCTCGGCGAGGTCACGGTCGCGCAGCTGCGCGCGCACGCGGCCGAGGGCCAGTTCGCCGCGGGCTCGATGGGCCCGAAGGTCGAAGCCGCCTGCCGGTTCGCCGAGCGCACCAAGCGCCGGGCGGTCATCACCGCCCTCGACACGATCTCCGGCGGCGTGGCCGGCACCGCGGGCACCCAGGTACGACTTGAATGATCATGCGTAGTTCGACATAATCATTCACATGACAGTCCGGGTGGCGATCGCGGGAGCAAGCGGATATGCGGGCGGTGAGCTGCTGCGCCTGCTCGCCGTGCACCCCGGGGTCGAGATCGGCGCGCTGACCGCCGGCGGGAACGCCGGTACGACGCTGGGCGCGCACCACCCGCACCTGGTGCCGCTG
>DASXRB010000602.1:0-2629 GCA_036506875.1 Kribbellaceae bacterium
GGTGCTGGTACTGCGCGACGGCTCGATCTCCCGGGAGCTGATCCGGGCGGAGATCCCGGACGAGGAATCGTTGCAGCTCGCCGTACAAGGAGTCGGGTCATGACTCAGGACACTGTTCCCGCGGCCACCAGCCCCGCACCGGAAGCCGGCGCGGAGACCGGTGACGACCGGTGGCGCGGCGCGCTCGCCGGGCTGGACTGGCGGCGGTACGTCATCTACATCGGCTTCGTCGTGGTGTTCCTGTTCTTCGCGGCGACCCTCGGCCGCGACGGCTTCCTGTCCAGCAACAACCTGCTCAACATCCTGCGCCAGGCGGCCACGATCACGGTGATCGCGGTCGGCATGACGTACGTGATCGCCTGCGCCGAGATCGACCTGAGCGTCGGCTCGGTGGCCGGCCTGTCCAGCGTCTGTACGGCGATGGCGCTGTCGCAATGGGGCCTGGTGCCGGGGATCCTCGCCGGGCTCGCGGTCGGCCTGACCGTGGGCGCGATCAACGGCGGGCTGGTCAGCCTGCTGGGGATCCCGTCGTTCCTGGTCACGCTCGGAATGCTGGGGATCGCGCTCGGGGTGGCGCAGTGGATCACCGATTCGGCGCCGCAGCCGATCCTCGACGACCGGTTCAACCTGACGTTCGGCGGCGGGGACTTCGGGCCGGTCCCGGGGCTGATCGTCTGGATGCTGCTGTTCGTGGGGCTCGGAGCGCTCGTACTCGGGAAGACCCGGTTCGGCCGGCAGGTGGTCGCCACCGGCGGCAACCGGGTGGCCGCGCAGTTCACCGGCGTGAACACCAAACGGATCAAGTTCACGGTGCTGCTGATCTCCGGCACCGTCGCCGCGATCGCCGGGATGCTCTACGCGGGCCGACTGCAGTCCGGCCGGTTCCAATGGGGTACAGGCGACGAGTTGTCCGCGATCGCCGCGGTGATCCTCGGCGGCACCAGCCTGTTCGGCGGCAGCGGCTCGGTGCTCGGCACCATGTTCGGCGCGTTGCTGATCAGCCTGATCAACAACGGGCTGATCCTCGCCGGCCTGGACACCAGCCAGCAGCAGGTCGTACGGGGAGCGATCATCATCCTCGCCGTCGCCCTGGCCCGGCGGAAGTAGGTGGCATGAGATGACCGACCGACTGCGCGCCGGGATCATCGGCGCCGGCTTCATCGGAGGCGTGCACGCCCACGCGGTACGCGCGGCGGGTGGTGTGGTCAGCCGGGTCGCCGGCAGCACCCCGGACAGCGGGGCTCAGGCGGCGCGACGGCTGGGCGCCGAGCACGTCGCCGGCTCGGCCGAGGAGCTGATCGCCGCCGACGACGTGCAGGTGGTGCACATCTGCTCGCCCAACTCGACCCACGTACGGTTCGCCGAGCTGGCGTTGCGGGCGGGCAAGCCGGTGATCTGCGAGAAGCCGTTGGCGACCACCCCCGAGGACGCCGGCCGGTTGGTGGCGGCGGCGGCGAGCGCGGGCGTGGTGGCGGCGGTGCCGTTCGTGTACCGGTTCTACCCGACCGTACGGGAGGCGCGGGCCCGGATCGCGACGCAGGACGGTCCACTGTGGCTGCTGCACGGCTCGTACCTGCAGGACTGGCTGGCCCATCGGGACGACACCAACTGGCGGGTGGACCCGGCGACCGGCGGCGGCTCGCGCGCCTTCGCGGACATCGGGGTGCACTGGTGCGACTTGATGGAGTTCGCGACCGGCCACCGCATCACGCGGCTGACCTCGCGATTCGTCACGGTGCACGGGAAGCGTGGCGGCGAGCCCGGCGCGACCCCGGTGGACACCGAGGACGCGGTGACGCTGCTGTTCGAGACCGACCGGGGCGCGGTGGGGTCGGTCGTGATCAGCCAGGTCTCGCCGGGGCGCAAGAACCGGCTGTGGTTCTCCTTCGACGGTGCGTCGGCGTCGTACTCGTTCGACCAGGAAGTGCCCGACACGCTGTGGATCGGCGGCGTCGCCGAGAGCCGGATCGTGCCCCGCGATCCGTCGACTATGTCGGCGGAGGCGACCCGCCACGCCACCCTGCCCGCCGGCCACCCGTACGGCTATCAGGACTGCTTCAACGCGTTCGTCGCCGACACGTACGCCGCGATCGACGGGGCGGCGCCGGACGGGCTGCCCACGTTCCACGACGGGCTGCGCGCCGCGGTGCTGACCGCCGCGGTGATCGAGTCCGCCGCCGACCAGACCTGGGTGGAGGTGCCCACATGAAGCTCGGCTTTCTCACCGCCTGCCTACCCGCGCGGAGCCTCGACGACATCGCGAGGTGGGCGTCCGAGGCCGGTTTCGAGGCGCTGGAGGTCGCCGCCTGGCCGGACCTGGGGGACCGGCCCTTCACCGCGACCCACCTGCGCGCCGAGGACTTCGGCCCCGCCGACGCAGACCGGGTACGCGCCCTGTTCGACCGGTACGGCCTGACGCTGTCCTCGCTGGCGTTCTACGACAACAACCTGCACCCGGACCCGAAGCAGCGGCAGGCGGTCAACGACCACGTACGCGCCTGTGTCGACGCGGCGGCGCTGCTGGGCTGCCCGACGGTGGGCACCTTCATCGGCCGCGATCCCGGCAGGCCGGTCGCCGAGAACCTGCGCGAGGCGGAGAAGATCTTCCCGCCCCTGGTCGAGTACGCCG
>DASXRB010000603.1:0-2945 GCA_036506875.1 Kribbellaceae bacterium
CGGCCAGCGGGCGTCGCCCTTGAGGATCGCGTCCAGGTCGTAGGCGTGCCGGACGGTCTTCAGGTACGCGCGGAACGCCGCCGCGTGCTTCGGCGAGAGCAGCCCGTAGGCGAGCAGCGCGAACGTCTCGTCGGCGATGTCGTCGCCGTAGGAGTGCAGCGTGTCCGAGAGCATGTGCCACGACCGCGGGGTCGAGAACGGCTCCTCGGTCTTGGGCGGCGCGCTCCACAGGTGGTCGGGGCGCTGCGTCAGGTACTCGACGATCCACGGGTGGATGCCGTGGTTGGCCGCCCAGGTGAGCCAGTCGGCCGCCGACGCCCGCAGGTGCAGGTGGACCATCCGGTTGACCAGCGCGGATGCCATCGGCCGGGCGAGCGCTTGATCGGTCGCCCGGTTCCCGGCGCCGATCACGACCGAGCCCGCGGGCAGCTCGTACGACCCGATGCGCCGATCCAGGATCAGCGAGTAGAACGCCTTCTGCACGTCCGGCGACGCGGCGTTGAGCTCGTCCAGGAACAGGCAGTACGGCTCCGGCCGAGCGATCTGCTCCGGCGGGCAGAACCGGCTCACCCCGTCCACGATCTGCGGCACGCCGATCAGGTCCTCCGGCGCGAGCTGCGTGCCGAGCAGCGAGACGCACGCCAGCCCCAGCGACTCGGCGAACTGCCGGACGAGCGACGACTTGCCGATCCCCGGCGCCCCCCACAGGAAGACGGGGCGGACCACCGCCACGTTGAGCAGTACTTCCGGCAGCTGAGTGGGGGTGACGGTCGAGACGGCCTGCACGCGGACTGGTCCTCCTTGTTGAGTGGCCGCACCATCGTGCCGGCGCGACGCAAGGCGTGCACCTGCTTTCGCCCGGCAGATCCCGGATGACGAGGTCGATACGCTCGCGGCATGACTGGGCTGGCAGGCTCGTCGTCCACATCCGTGGTCGGGCTGTCTGTGCACATGGTCCGTGGCGCGGACGCCGCCACGGTGACGTTCGTGGTGCTGGCCGGCTGCGTACCGGTCGTGGTGCTGGCCGGCACGATCCTGACCTTCGTCCTCGCCGCCACGCACGGGAAGAAGCGGTACGACGCGTCGGTGCAGGGCCGCCAGCAGCTGATGCGATCGTTCGCCGACTCGCGCGGCTGGTCCTGGCAGGAGTGGACCACCACGCTCAACCGTCGCTGGCCGAGCGCCCCGTTCAGCGGGGTCCGGGGGCCCAACGCCAGGAATGTGCTCACCGGGGCGTACCGGGGCCACTCGGTGCTGGTCTTCGATTACGCCTACCGGTTGACGAACACCGAGGTGACCAGCAGCGACACGGGATTCAGGACGACGACCACGCACGAGTGGTCGGTCTGCGTGGTCCGGCTGCCGGCGCCGCTGCCGTGGCTGCGGGTCACCCGGCGCGGCTGGCTGGGCCGGATCATCGCGACCTTCCTGCCCACGGGTCGGCGGCTGCCGAGCCACGCGTTCACCCGGCGGTTCAAGGTCGCGTCGGGCGACCGCGTTCGCCCGCGAGGCGCTCCCCGCCGGCACGCTGGAGTACCTCGCCGAACACGGCGACGTGTCGTGGATGATCGACGGCGCCGACCTGCTGTGCTGGGCCACCGGCACGCACTCCACCGACCAGCTCCTCGCCCGGCTCGACGCGCTCGTCCGCGTCGCTGATGGGATCGGTCCCGCGGTGTGGAGCCGGTACGGGCCCCAGGTGACCTGACGGGGTGCCGCCCGGCGGGCCGCACCCGTCCGCATGACATTCGTCATGGCCGGCTCGTGACGCCTGACCCGGACGCCGGAGCCGCCGCCCCGCGACGCTGATGGCCATGACAGCGATGCTTCAGCCCGCGGCGGCCACCCGGACTCATGACGTGCCGGCCGTGGAGCTCGACCAGGTGGACAAGCGCTTCGGCGCGGTGACGGCTGTTGCCGGCGTGTCGTTGCGGATCCGGCCCGGCGAGGTGGTCGCCCTCCTCGGCCCCAACGGCGCCGGCAAGACCAGCACCATCGACATGCTGCTCGGGCTGTCGGAGCCGACGGTCGGCTCGGTGCGGGTACACGGGATGAAGCCCCGCGAGGCGGTGGCGTTGGGCCTCGTCTCCGCGGTCATGCAGACCGGGGGGCTTCTCAAGGACTACACGGTGGAGGAGACCGTGCGGTTGACCGCGTCGCTCTTCGGCGGCGCCCGCCCGGTCGACGAGGTCCTGGAGCGGGCCGGCATCGCGGACCTGAGGAGCCGGCGGGTCGGCAAGTGCTCCGGCGGCGAGCAGCAGCGGCTGCGGTTCGCGATGGCGCTGCTGCCGGATCCCGACCTGTTGATACTGGACGAACCGACGACGGGCATGGACGTCGCCGGCCGGCACGACTTCTGGTCGGCGATCCGCGAGGACGCGCGGCGCGGACGCACGGTGATCTTCGCGACGCACTACCTGGAGGAGGCGGACGCCTACGCGGACCGGATCGTGTTCATCCGCCGCGGTCGGGTGGTGGCCGACGGCACCGCCGCGCACGTGAAGGCGCTGGCCAGCGGCCGGATCCTCCGGGCCACCCTGCCCGCCGCCGACCGAGCGGCGCGCCCCGGCGCGGACCGGGACGAGCTGGCCGACCTGCCCGGCGTCGACTCCATCGAGGTGCGCGGGGACACCCTGATCGTGCACAGCCGGGACACCGACGCCGTGGCGCGGCACCTGCTCACCCGGACCGGCGCCCGCGACATCGAGATCACCTCGCGCAACCTCGAGCAGGCCTTCCTGGCCCTCACCGCCGACGAGACCGACGACCCGGCCGCCGACACCGGCGACCTGACCGACACCGGCACCGGCACCGACGTTCCGACCACCGCCGACACCGACCGCGACCACTCCGGGAGCCTCGCATGACCACCACGACCGCCCCTGCCCACCGCACCCGATCGGTGCCGGCCCTGGGCGGGTTCTCGGCGACCTTCGTCGGCCTGG
>DASXRB010000604.1:0-5658 GCA_036506875.1 Kribbellaceae bacterium
AAGGCCTCGACGACGTCGCCGATCTTGATGTCGCCGTAGCTGGCCAGCACCAGACCGCACTCGAAGCCCTCGCGGACCTCGGTGACGTCGTCCTTCTCCCGCCGCAGCGACGCCAGCTCCAGGTTGTCCTGGACCACGGCACCGTCGCGGAGCAGCCGGACCTTCGTACCGCCGCCACGCCGGATCACGCCGCTGGTCACCATGCAACCGGCGATGTTGCCGATCTTCGACGAGCGGAAGATCTCCCGGATCTCCGCCGTGCCGAGCTGGTGCTCCTCGAACTCCGGCTTCAGCATGCCCTTCAGCGCGGCCTCGATGTCGTCGATCGCGGCGTAGATGACCGAGTAGAACCGGACATCGACGCCCTCGCGCTCGGCGTACTCGGCGACCTTGCCCTCGGGGCGGACGTTGAAGCCGATGATCACGGCGTTGTCGACCGTGGCCAGGTTGACGTCGTTCTGGTTGATCGCGCCGACGCCGCGGTGGATCACCCGCAGGTTGACGTCCGGGCCGACGTCGATCTTGGCCAGCGCGTCCTCCAGAGCCTCCACCGAGCCGGACACGTCGCCCTTGAGGATCAGCAGCAGCTCGGAGGTCTCGCCCTTCTCCATCGAGGCCATGACCTCTTCCAGAGTGCGGCGGCGGCTGCGCTGGGCCAGCTGCGCGTTGCGCTTCTTGGCCTCGCGCTGCTCGGCGATCTGCCGGGCGTCCCGGTCGTTGTCCACGACCAGGAAGGTGTCACCCGCACCCGGGACCGCGGTCAGACCGAGCACCATCACCGGACGCGACGGGTCGGCCTGCTCGACGTTGTCGCCGTGCTCGTCGAGCATCGCCCGGACCCGGCCGTACGCCGGGCCGACGACGACCGAGTCGCCGACCTTCAGGGTTCCGCGCTGCACCAGCACGGTCGCCACCGGTCCGCGGCCGCGGTCGAGGTGCGCCTCGATCGCGATGCCCTGCGCGGCCTGCTCCGGGTTCGCCCGGAGGTTCAGCGCCGCGTCCGCGGTCAGGATGATCGACTCGAGCAGGTCCTCGATGCCCAGGCGCGACTTCGCCGACACGTCGACGAACATCGTGTCGCCGCCGTACTCCTCGGGCACCAGGCCGTACTCGGTCAGCTGGCCGCGGACCTTGGTCGGGTCCGCCTCCGGCTTGTCGACCTTGTTCACCGCGACCACGATCGGCACGTTCGCCGCCTTGGCGTGGTTCAGCGCCTCGATCGTCTGCGGCATCACACCGTCGTCGGCCGCGACCACCAGGACAGCGATGTCGGTCGACTTCGCACCACGGGCACGCATGGCCGTGAAGGCCTCGTGACCGGGGGTGTCGATGAAGGTGATCCTGCGCTCGTTGCTGTCGACCTCGGTCGCGACCTGGTAGGCGCCGATGTGCTGGGTGATGCCACCGGCCTCCTTGTCGACCACGTTCGCGTGCCGGATCGCGTCCAGCAGCTTGGTCTTACCGTGGTCGACGTGACCCATGACGGTCACGACCGGCGGCCGCGCCACCATCGCCGACTCGCCGCCCTCGTCCTCACCGAACTCGATGTTGAACGACTCGAGCAGCTCGCGGTCCTCGTCCTCGGGCGAGACGATCTCGATGTTGTAGTTCAGCTCGGCGCCGAGCAGCTCCAGCGTCTCGTCGTTCACCGACTGGGTCGCGGTCACCATCTCACCGAGGTGGAACAGCACCTGGACCAGCGACGCCGGATCCGCGCCGACCTTCTCGGCGAAGTCCGTCAGCGAGGCGCCCCGGGCCAGCCGGACGGTCTCGCCGTCACCGTGCTTGACCCGCACGCCGCCGACGGCCGGCGCCTGCATGTTGTCGAACTCCTGGCGCTTCGCCCGCTTCGACTTGCGGCCACGCCGGGCCGGACCACCGGGACGCCCGAAGGCACCCTGGGTACCGCCGCGGCCACGACCGCCCGCGCCCGGACGGCCACCGCCACCGGGACCACCGGGACCACCGGGGCCACCGGGACCGCCCGGACCGCCACCCGGACCACCGCCGGGGCCGCCGCGGAAGCCGCCGCCACCACCGCCGGCGCGGGTCGCGCCGCCGGCGCCACCCGGACCGGGACGGCCGCCACGGCCGCCTCCACCGCCACCGCCACCGGGGCCGCCGTTGGGCCGGCCGGAGAACGTCCCGGCCGACGACTTCGGCATCATCGCCGGGTTCGGGCGCGGCGCACCGGGCACGCCGCCCTCGCGGCGCGGCCGGTCGGGAGCACCGCCACGCGCGGCCGGCGGCCGCGGCTGCATCTGCCCCGGCGACGGCCGGCCGCCGCGCTGCATGCCCTGCGTGGAGCTGAACGGGTTGTTGCCGGGTCGCGGAGCGCCCGGACGCGGGGCCGCCCCCGGCCGCGGGGCCGGAGCACCCGGACGCGCGCTGCCACCGGGACGCGGCGAACCGCCCGGACCACCGGCACCCGGGCCGGTCGGACCGGTCGGCGCGCTCGGCCGCGGCGTGGCCGCCGGACGCGGCGCGACCGGTGCCTGCGTCGTACCGGCGTCGGCCGCCGGCGCCACCGGCGGCTCGGCCTTGCGCGGACCCGGCTTCGGGCCGGGCTTCGGACCCGGCCTGCCGAGCGGCGCCGGCCTGGCCTCGGTCGGCACCCGGACCTGCGCCGGAGCCTTCACCTCGGCGGCCGCGGCCGGCGTGGCCGGCTCCACCACCGGGGTCTCGGCCGGGGCCGGCTTCGGCACCGCCTTGACGGCAGGCTTGTCCGCCGGCGCGGCCTGCTCGGCCGCCGGCCTCTCAGTACGTGGTCCCGCCGGTGCGGGCGCGGCCTTCTTGGCGCCGCGCTTCTTCGCAGGCGGATTCTTCTCGAACTCCTCGGCCAGCCGTCGTACCACCGGCGCCTCGATCGTCGAGGACGCCGACCGGACGAACTCGCCCATCGTGTTCAGTCTGTCCAGCACAACCTTGCTGGTGACCCCGAGCTCCTTCGCGAGCTCGTAGACTCGGACCTTTGCCACTGCTCTCCCTCTGGTCCGAGCCTCATGCGCGGACCGCTAGTTGACGTGCATGCTCATCGCGTAGCACTCATCGTTCGACACTCATCGAGTGGTCATGAGTCGTATGACCCGCCTTCATGTCGTCGTGCCCCTCCGCGCTGGAAGGGTCGCGGGCGGTCGGGCGACCGCGCTTTCCTTGCTTCGCCGCTCGACGTACTCCCGCACCGGCGACAGCGTGAGCGGTCCCTGGACCTTGAAGGCCCGCGGGAACGCCTTGCGTCGCTCGGCGAGGTCGAGACACTCGGTCACCGGGTGCACGTGCGCCCCGCGGCCGGGTGCCCGGCGGTCCGGATCCGGTACGACGCCGAGTTGCGCGCCGTCCCGCGACAGAACCGTCCGCAGCAGGTTGGCCGAGCTGTCCCGTCCCCGGCACCCGATGCAGGTGCGCTCAGGGCGCACATGCGTGGTCACGTGATGTACCTCAGGTGTGGTTGACGGCTCAGTCGACCGACCGAGAGGTCAGTCTACCGGTTCGGGGCGCTAGGTCACATCCGTGTCTGGCCGGATGTCGATCCGCCACCCCGTCAGCCGGGCCGCGAGGCGGGCGTTCTGGCCCTCCTTGCCGATCGCCAGCGACAGCTGGTAGTCCGGCACCACGACCCGCGCGGCCCGGGCAGCCGCGTCGACCACCTCGACAGACGTAACCTGCGCCGGGGACAGCGCATTCCCGACGAACGTCGCCGGGTCGTCGCTGTGGTCGATGATGTCGATCTTCTCCCCGTGCAGCTCGTGCATGATGTTGCGCACCCGCTGCCCCATCGGCCCGATGCAGGCACCCTTGGCGTTGACCGACGGGTTCGTCGACCGCACCGCGATCTTGGTGCGGTGCCCGGCCTCGCGGGCGATCGCGGTGATCTCCACGGTGCCGTCGGCGATCTCCGGCACCTCCAGCGCGAACAGCTTCTTGACCAGGTTCGGGTGGGTCCGCGAGACCGTGATCTGCGGCCCCTTGAACCCCTTCCGGACCCCGACCACGTAGACGCGCACCCGCGACCCGTGCTCGTACTTCTCCCCCGGCACCTGCTCCGGAGCCGGCAGCACGGCCTCGATCTTGCCCAGGTCGACCATCACGGCGCGCGGGTCGCGGCCCTGCTGGATGACGCCGGAGACGATGTCGCCCTCCTTGCCCGAGAACTCGCCGTACCGCACCTCGTCCTCGGCGTCGCGCAGCCGCTGCAGGATGACCTGCTTCGCGGTGGTGGCGGCGATCCGGCCGAAGTCGTGCGGCGTGTCGTCGTACTCGCGCTCGACCTGGCCGTCCGGGCCGATCTCCTGCGCGAACACGGTGACGTGCCCGGTGCGGCGGTCCAGCTCGGCGCGGGCGTGCGGCTGCGCGCCCTCGGTGCGGTGGTACGCGACCAGCAGGGCCTGCTCGATGGCCTCGACGACGACGTCGAGCGAGATGTCCTTCTCCCGCTCCAGGGAGCGCAGTACCGCCATGTCGATGTCCATGTCAGGCCTCCTCGACCGGGTCGACCTCGACGGCCGGGTCAGCCTTGCGGTTGAACTCGACCTCCACCTTCGCCTTCGCGACCTCGTCGTACCGGATCTCGCGGTCCTCACCCTCGACGGTCAGCACGGCGGTCTCGTCGCCGGCCGACGCGATCCGGCCCTTGAACCTGCCCGCCTTGTCACCGGCCGGGGTGACCGTGACCAGCCGGCCGATGTTGCGGCGCCAGTGCCGCGGCAGCGTCAGCGGCCGGTCGACGCCGGGCGAGGAGATCTCCATCGTGTACGACGCGTCGCCGATCAGCTCGCCCATCACGTCCTCGGGCCCGTCGAGCGCCTTCGACACGGCACGGGTCACCTCGGCGAGGTCGTCCATCGTCACCCCGCCGTCGCGGTCCACCAGGATCCGCAGCTGCCGGCGCCGGCCGGACGGCGACAACTCGACGGCCTCCAGGTCGCAGCCGAACTGCGCGACGATCGGCTGCAGGAAGGCCTCGAGGCGTTCCTGGTCCGCGTTCCTCCGGCTCACCTTGCGACCCGCCTCATCTCTCCACTTGTCCGCCCGTTGGTCCCGCACCGCACGTGAAGTGCGGGTAGACCACCATATCGGGCCTGGTGCTGGGATAGGTTCAGGCCGTGCCCGGAGTCCCCTCGCGTCGCGCCGTCCTGCGCACCGCCGCCCTCGCGACCGCCGGCGTCGCGGGGCCGGCGGCCTGCGACGACACCGGCCGCGGCTCGAAGTCCCGCGGCGGCTCCGGCCCGTCCACGGGCTCGTCACCGGCCCCGGCCACCCCCACCCAGGACCCGGCCGAGGTCGCCGCGCTGTCGGCCGCCGCGGCCGCGCTGCGGCGGCTGTCCGCCCGCTACGCGGCGGTCGCCAAGCGCCACCCCGCACTCGCCGCCCGTCTCGCCGGTCCCCGCGCCCTGCACACCGCGCACCTGACCCGGCTGGCCGCCCTGGGCGGCAGCGCGGGTACGACGGCCATTCCAGCAAGACCGGTGCCGGCGAAGGCCGCCGCGGCGCTCGCCGAGCTGGTCGCCACCGAGCAGCGGCTGTCCGTCACGCACGCCACCGCCGCCGTCGCCCGGTCCGGCGAGGCCGCCCGGCTGCTGGCGATGATCGCCGCCGCCCAGGCGCAGCTCGCCGTCGCGCTCGGCCGGAAGGCGGCGAGCCGGTGACCCTCGACCAGAC
>DASXRB010000605.1:0-5042 GCA_036506875.1 Kribbellaceae bacterium
GCCCGCCACCCAGTTCGGCGGCAACATGGCCCAGGGCGCGTCCCGCAGCACCGACGACGCGCGCACGGTCGGCGCGGTCACCGGCCGGGAGCTGCGCGCGATGGGCATCAACCAGGACTACGCGCCGGTCGCGGACGTGAACGTGAACCCGCTGAACCCGGTGATCGGCGTCCGCTCCTTCTCCAGCCACCCGGACCTCGCGGCCGCGCTGACCACGGCGATGACCCAGGGCCTGCAGAAGGACGGCGACGTGCTGGCGACCGCCAAGCACTTCCCGGGTCACGGTGACACCAAGGACGACAGCCACACCGCGCTGCCGACGATCAACCACACCCGCGAGCAGTGGGAGACGATCGACGCGCCGCCGTTCCGGGCCGCGATCGCGGCGGGGATCGACTCGATCATGACCGCGCACATCGTGGTCCCGGCGCTCGACCCGTCCGGTGACCCGGCCACGCTGAGCAGGCCGATCCTGACCGGCGTGCTGCGCGGCGAGCTCGGCTTCCGGGGCGTGATCGTGACCGACGCGCTCGAGATGGCCGCGGTCCGGCAGCAGTACGGCGACGCCGAGGCCGTCGTCCGCGCGATCGAGGCAGGCGCGGACCAGGTCCTGCTCCCGCCGGCACCGGACCTGCAGTTCAACGCGGTGCTGAACGCGGTGAGGTCCGGCCGGCTCAGCGAGCGGCGGATCAACGAGAGCGTCTACCGGCTGCTGCTGAACAAGGTCACCCACGGCATCATGACCGACCCGTTCGTCGACACCTCGAAGGTGATGGACGTCGTCGGTACGACGGACAGCCTGGCCGCCGCGCAGGCCGTCACCGACAAGACCACGACGCTGGTCAAGAACGACGCCGGACTGCTGCCGTTGAGCAACCAGCCGCGTAGCGTGCTGGTCACGGGATGGGGTGTGACCACGACCCAGACGCTGGCGACGAAGCTGGGCGCGCGCGGCGCGACCACGACCGTCTACCAGACCGGCGCGGCCCCGAGCGACACCGCGATCACCACCGCCGTCGGCAAGGCACAGGCGAGCGACCTGACTGTCGTCCTCACGATGAAGGCGTGGGACACCACGGTCACCGACCCGCTGGGCAAGCAGCAGAAGCTGGTGAACTCCCTGCTCGCGACCGGCAAGCCGGTAATCGTGGTCGCGGTCCGGGACCCGTACGACATCGCCTACTTCGACACCGCGCCGACCTACCTCGCGACGTACTCCTACACCGGCGTCGCGATGGAGTCGCTCACCCGTGTCCTGTACGGCGAGGTCGCTCCACAGGGCAAGCTGCCGGTCGACATCCCGGTCGCGGGTGATCCGTCGACACCGCTGTACCCCTTCGGCCACGGGTTGTCCTGGTGAGCGCGCCGACTCGTCGTACCGTCCTCGGTCTGGCCGCGGCGGCCGTCGCCGGCGCCTCGGCGGCCGCGCGGGCCGCCGAACCGCCGGCCGGGTTCCCGCAGCGCCCGGTCACCACCGGCGCGCAGGCGCTCGCCGACTCCGGCTGGGCGGCGCTCGCCGGGCAGCGGGTCGGCGTGGTCAGCAACCCGACCGGCATCCTCAACGACCTCACGCACGTCGTCGACACCATGCACGCCTCCGGCGCGGTGAACGTGGTCGCGGTCTTCGGACCCGAGCACGGCTTCCGTGGCACCGCGCAGGCCGGCGACTCCGAGGGCAACGCGGTCGATCCGCGCACCGGGATCATGGTGTACGACGCGTACGGCGCCACGTCGGCGAAGCTGGCCGACTACTACGGCCGCGCCGGGGTCGAGACCGTGGTGTTCGACATCCAGGACGTCGGGGCGCGGTTCTACACCTACATCTGGACGATGTACGAGGCGATGAAGGCGGCCGTCGCGACCGGCGCGCGGTTCGTCGTACTCGATCGTCCGAACCCGATCGGGGGAGCGGCGCGCGGGCCGATGCTGCGACCGGCGTACACGTCCGGAGTCGGCAAGGAGGAGATCCTGCAGCAGCACGGGATGACGGTGGGGGAGCTGGCGCGGCTGTTCGACGCCGAGTACCTGCCGGCCGACACCGGTGGGCGGCTGACCGAGCTCACGGTGATCCCGGTAGCGGGGTGGCGGCGGGACGTGACGTTCGGCGCGACCGGGCTGCCGTGGGTGATGCCGAGCCCGAACATGCCGACCCCGGACACCGCGCTGCTGTACGTCGGGACCTGCCTGTTCGAGGCCACGAACCTGTCCGAGGGGCGCGGGACGACCCGGCCGTTCGAGCTGATCGGGGCGCCGTACGCCGACTACCGCTGGGCCGAGGCACTGGCGGCCAAGGACATCCCCGGCGTCGCGTTCCGCGAGGCCTACTTCACGCCGACGTTCAGCAAGCACCTGAACAAGCTCTGCGGCGGGGTGCAGGTGCAGATCACCGACCCGGCGAGGGTCGAGGCGATCGCGGCCGCGACCCATATGATCGTCGAGGCGAGACGGCTGTATCCCGCGGGATTCGACTGGCGCGGTGACGGCGGGCGCTGGATCGACCTGCTGACCGGGTCGGACCGGTTCCGCACGATGCTCACCGCGGGCGCGTCCGCCGAGGAGATCATCGGTGCCTGGTCGGAGGAGACCGCGACGTGGGACGCCCGCCGGGCGCCGTACCTGCTCTACAACGGGCCGCGGAGATGAGGCGGGTGGTGGCGCTCGTCGCCGGGGGTGCGATGGTTGTCAGCGTGACGACGTCCACGGCCGTTGCCGACGGCAACGATGGCTGGTACGACCGGCCCTACCACGGCTTCGCCCCGAGTACGACGGTGCTCGGCGACGCGACCCCGGCAGAGGCCGGGCTGGACCCGGTGCCGATCGACGCCGCGCTCACCGCCGTGGACGCGTGGACCCGGCCGAACGGCACCGCCAGGCCGCTGTTCGCCGGCGCCGTCACGCTGCTCGCGCACGACGGCCGCGTCGTCACCCGGCGGGCGACCGGGATGGCGCTGAAGTACGCCGACGGCGCCGGCACCCAGCTGCCGGCCGACCAGCAGATCCCGATGCGCACCGACACCGTCTTCGACCTGGCGTCGGTGTCGAAGCTGTTCACCTCGATCGTGGTGATGCAGCAGGCCGAGGCCGGCCGGGTCGGCCTGGACGCGCCCATCGCGTCGTACGTCCCGGAGTTCGCCGAGAACGGCAAGGAGGCGATCACGGTCCGGCAGGCGCTCACCCACACCACCGGGCTGCCCGCCTGGCTGCCGCTGTGGAGCTCGCAGCCCGACCCGGCGTCGCGGCTGCAGATGGCGCTGACGGCGAGGCTGCAGAACCCGCCGGGCACGAAGTACCTCTACAGCGACCTGAACCTGATCGCGCTCGGCGAGGTCGTGCACCGGGTCACCGGGAAGCCGCTCGACCAGCTCGTTGCCGAGGGCATCACCGAGCCGCTCGGGATGGCCGACACCGGCTACAACCCGCCGGCGGCGAAGCGGGACCGGGTGGCGGCGACCGAGTACCAGGTCAGCCCGCCGCGCGGCATGGTCCGGGGTGAGGTGCACGACGAGAACGCCTGGTCGCTCGGCGGTGTCGCCGGTCACGCGGGTGTGTTCTCCACGGCCGGCGACCTGGCCGTGCTGGCGCAGGCGCTGCTGAACGGCGGCTCGTACCGCAGGCACCGGATCCTGTCGGAGGACTCGGTCGAGCAGATGATCACCAACCTCAACACCGGGTTCCCCGGCAACGACCACGGGCTCGGCTTCGAGCTGAACCAGCGCTGGTACATGGCCGGCCTGTCCGGGCCGCGGACCGCCGGTCACACCGGCTACACCGGTACGTCGGTCGTCATCGACTTCGACTCGCGCTCGTTCGCGATCCTGCTCACCAACCGTGTCCACCCGAGCCGTTCGTGGGGCAGCAACAACCCGGCTCGGCGGGCCGTCGCCCAGGGCCTCGCGCTCGCGCTCGGCGTCGCTCCGCGGCACGGCGCCGACGCGTGGTTCACCGGTACGGCGGACAACACCACGTCGACGCTCACGACGGATCTCGTCGTACCGGAGTCCGGGGCGCGGCTGGGTTTCGACCTGTTCGTGGACGCCGAGCAGACCGACCTGCTGCACCTGGAGTCGTCGGCCGACGCCGGGCTGACCTGGACGGCGGTGCCCTTCCAGGTAAGGGATCGCGGCGCGGTGACCGATACCGACGGCACGTTCAGCACGTCCGGCGTACGGCACTGGACGCAGGCGACCGCGACGTTGCCCGCCGGGCCCCAGCTGCTGCGCTGGCGGATGGTCACGGATCCGTCGTACGTCGGTCGCGGTGTGTACCTGGACGGGGTCAAAGTGGTCGCCGAGGATGACCGGTTGCTGCTCGACGGTGAGCAGGATCCGGGTGCTTTCGTTGCGGTCGGATGGAGGCTGGCAAACCGCTGAGCGTCGGTAGCGCCAAACAGTGCCGTAAAGCCGTAACGTGGCGTCATGACGACATCGTCCACAGCGTCCGCTCGCGGCCCGGCGACGCCGACCGGCCCGCTGCTGGTGAGGGTTCGTGCTGTGCTTCCGGCGCTGGCGCCTGCCGAGCAACGGGTCGCGAACGCGGTCCTCGCCGACCCTGCCGGTGTCGCGGCGATGACCATCTCCGAGCTCGCCGTGCTGGCGTCGACGTCGGAGACCACGGTGATCCGGTTCTGCAAGCAGATCGGCGTGCCGGGCTATCCGCAGCTGCGGCTGCAGCTGGCCGCGCAGTCCGCGCAGGCGGCGGTGCCGCCGGAGGTCGGCGGCGACATCGAGCCCGGTGACTCACTGTCCGACGTGGTGGCCAAGGTCGCGTACGCCGATGAGCGGGCGGTCAAGGAGACCGCGCAGCAGCTCGACCCGGACGCACTGGCGAAGGTCGTGACCGCGGTCGCGGAGGCGCCGCGCGTCGACATCTACGGGCTGGGCGCCAGTGCCTTCGTCGCCATGGACCTGCAGCAGAAGCTGCACCGGATCCGGAGGGTGTCGTTCGCCTGGAGCGACGCGCACATCGCGCTGACGAGCGCCGCGTTGCTGGGGGAAGGCGACGTCGCGATCGGCATCTCGCACACCGGGACCACCGCCGAGGTC
>DASXRB010000606.1:0-2446 GCA_036506875.1 Kribbellaceae bacterium
GGACCGCCGAGGTCATGCGGGTGACGGTGGACGACGAGGGCGTGTTCCACTTCACGGGCGGTCCAGAGGTTGCTGGCACAGCGCAGCCGGCCGATGCGATGACCGCACGAGTGCGTTCGACCCTGGCCGTGGCGTCCGATCGTCGGTCGATGACGGCGTTGTGGGAACGGTCCGAAGACGGCCACCGCTGGGAGCCATGGATGAACATGATGTTCACCCGACGGCAGTGACCGTAGATGTAATCGTGCGCTAATTGGACTCCTCGGGTTCAGCGGGGTGTGACGGTGGCGAATAGATCCCAGTCACGCCCGGCCGCGACCCTGGCGCTGCTGGCCTTCGCGATGCTGATCGTCTCGCTCGATCAATACATCGTAATCGTGGCGCTGCCCGAGATCGGTCGCGACCTCGGGTACTCGGCCCACACACTGCAGTCGGTGATCAGCGCCTACGCGGTGGCCTCGGCCGGCTTCTTGCTCCTCGGCGGCCGCGCCGCCGACCTGCTCGGGCGGCGCCGGATCTTCGTGTCGGGCCTCGCGCTCTACGCCGGCGGCTCGCTCGCCGGGGGGCTCGCGCCTGGCCCGGTGTTCCTGCTCGTCGCCCGCGCCGCACAGGGCCTCGGCGGTGCGCTCGTGTTCCCCGCCACCCTCTCGCTGGTCAACACCACCTTCGCCGAAGGCCGAGCGCGCAACCGGGCGGTGGCGGTCTGGGGCGGTGCCGGGGCCGCCGGTCTCGTGCTCGGCGTACTGCTCGGCGGTGTCCTGACCCACGCGTTCGGTTGGGAGGCGGCGTTCTTCGTCAACGTGCCACTGGCCGCCGCGGCGGCGCTGCTGGCGTTCCCGCTGATCCCCGCCGATCGCAGGCCCGAGACCCGACGCAGCTTCGACTTGCCGGGTGCGTTCAGCGCCACCTTCGGCGTCACCCTGCTCGTGCTCGCCCTGGTCGAGGGCTCGAACCTCGGCTGGGATTCGCCGGCCATCGTGGCCGCCGCGACCGGCAGCGTTCTCGCGCTGGGGGTTCTCACGGTCATCGAGCGGCGCAGCGGTGATCCACTCGTGCCGCCGCGGCTGCTCGCCAACCGCAACCTCGGCACCGCCGTCGTCATCGCGTTCCTGTTCTGGGCGACCTTCGGCTCGGTGCTCTACTTCCTCACGATCTACTTCCAGGACGTGCACGACTACGACGCCCTGCAGACCGGTGTCGGCTTCCTGCTGCCGACCTTGGTCGTCGTCGCCGCCTCCGCGCTCGCCGGTCGGCTGGCGACACGCTTCGGTCTCCGGCGCACCCTGGTCACAGCTCTCGGTGTGGGCGCCCTCGGCGCAGTGGCGCTCGGCCTGGGCATGTCGGCGGATGGCTCCTACGCGGCGCTGGTCCCTGGGCTGATCGCGCTGAGCGTCGGCGACGGTGTCGTCTTCACCACGATGTTCATCGCCGCCGGGACGGGGGTGCCCGACGCCGAGCAGGGCGTGGCCTCGGGCATCGCCTCGACCAGCACCTCGATCGGTGCCGCCGTCGGCCTCGCCGTCCTCGTCCTGGTCGCCAACGCGGACACCGGCGGGCTGGCCGGCGAGCCGCTACGGATCGCCACCGCGGACGGCCTCAGCGCCGCCGTCCTCGTCGTCGCAGCCGCGATCGCCGTCACCGCAGTGGTCGCCCTGAACCTCCGTCCCCGGCCGGCGGCCGGCACCGAGCTTCCTTGCCCGCGCCGGCTATCGCTGCTTGCACGCCGCCCTGAAGGCTGAATCAGTAGTTCCGCGGATGTGCGGTAGCGGAGTCGTCGTCACGGTCGGGACGAGTTCAGCAACCCGGCTGGGCCGCCGGCACCGCGGATCGGTCCACTCGGTGTGATTCTTGATCGACGAGTGAGGCAGCCCATCGGACGAGCCCGGAACCATGACCCGGCGCCGAGCGACTCTTCTCACATGTCCGGGCCGGGTCGTGGCCACCATGCTCGTCGCCGGCCGGTGGCTCGGCCGGGGCGCAGGCTCGATGCCCGATCATCCCGCCCTTGCGGGGCACCGTGTCCACGTCATCACCGGTGACGACCCGTGACAGTTGACCAGATCACCCTCTTCCTCGCCCTGCTCGCCATCGTGGCCGAGGTCCTCGCTGCCGTACTCTTGGCCTCGCTGGTCGGCCGTGCGATCCGGCCGGCCGCCCGGTGGCCACGCGCGGTGCTGGGCGCGGTCGGGCCGCTTGCACTCACGCTGGCCGCGGCCGTGGCGATCGTCGCCACTCTCGGTAGTCTCTATTACTCGGAGGTTGCCGACTTCCCGCCGTGCCGCCTGTGCTGGTACCAGCGCATTTGCATGTATCCCCTCGCCCCAACACTGAGTATTGCAGCGCTGCGGCGTGACCACTCCGTGCGTTGGTACGCGCTGCCGTTGGTCCTGACTGGCGCAGCCATCTCGGCCTGGCACGTCCTCATCGAGCGCTTCCCCACGCTCGA
>DASXRB010000607.1:0-4957 GCA_036506875.1 Kribbellaceae bacterium
TCGGTGCCCTGGTCGCGGTCCCGACCGCAGCCGTCGTCAACACCGTCGTCAACCACCTCGCCGGCAACGACATCGAGCCCGAACCCCCGGGCCGCCTCCGCAACGGCAAGAACGGCAACGGCAAGCACGGCAACGGCAGGAACGGCAACGGCAAGCACGCCGGCGAGGCAGCGGCCGAAGCCTGAGCGCTTCTCGTGAGTCCGCACCGCTTGTCGTCGTACATGTGGCGCGGCTACCCGACTCTGCCGAGCCGCCCGGGTTGCAACGTGGATCGCGAGCCAGAAGCCGCTGGTCGTCACAGAACTCGGTAGCTGCTGGCGGAAGGGCGCCGGCCAGCGGCCGGCTCGCGCGTCGCGGCGCGGCACGGCGCACGGAAAGACCCCGGCTGGACGGATCCAGCCGGGGCCCCTCGTCGTACCGGATGAACTCAGTGCAGCGCGGCGGCGGAGGAGGCCTCCGGGTCCTGCTCCTGCTGCGGGGCGCCGGGGGCGCGGCCGGCGAGGCGCTGCTCCGGGGTGATGATCGCCAGCACGAGGGCGACCGCCAGGAACGGCAGGGCGACGAGGAAGACGTCGTCCATGGACTTGACCAGGCTGTGCAGGGCCCAGCCGCGGGCCGGCTCACGCAGCGCGTGCAGGCCCTGGACGCTGTTCGCGGCCTTGGCCAGCTGGTCGACCGTGCTCTGCGCGGCCTGCGGTACGGCGTCGGCCAGGTGCACCTTCAGCCGGCTGGTCAGCACGGCGCCGAACACCGCCGTACCGATCGCGCCGCCCATCGAGCGGAAGAAGGTCATCGTCGAGGTCGCGATGCCCATGTGCTGACGCGGCACGCTGTTCTGCGCGGCGGTGACGACGATCTGCATCGACAGGCCCAGGCCGGCACCCATCAGGAACATGTAGATCGCCAGCTGCCAGTACGGCGTGTCGATCGCGATCGTCGACAGCAGCAGCATCGCGCCCGCGACCAGGATCGCGCTGATGATCGGGTACTGCTTGTACCGGCCGGTCTTGCTCATCAGCTGGCCGCTCGGGATCGACGAGCCGAAGATGCCGACGATCATCGGCAGCAGCGCCAGGCCGGAGCGGGTCGGCGACAGATCCTTGACCGCCTGCAGGTACAGCGGCAGGAAGATCAGCGCGCCGAACATCGCGACACCCAGCATGAACGCGAACGCCGCGTTCCCGCTGAAGATGCGGCCCTTGAACAGGTCCATCGGGATGATCGGCTCGGCCACCCGCAGCTCGACCAGCACGAAGGCCACGGCCAGCACGATCGCGCCGCCGAGCAGCGCCACCGAGGTGCCGCTGAACCAGCCGTTCTGCGGCCCGCTCCAGGACAGGTACAGCAGCAGCGCGGTGACCGCCGCGGTCACGACGGCCGCACCCAGGTAGTCGATCTGGTGGCTGCGCCGGACGTGCTTCAGCTTCAGCCGCGCGGAGACGATGGCCAGCGCGACCGCGCCGATCGGCAGGTTGATCCAGAAGATCCAGCGCCAGCCGGGGCCGTCGGTCAGCAGGCCGCCGAGCAGCGGGCCGGCCACCGAGGACAGGCCGAACACGGCACCGAAGTAGCCCATGTACTTGCCGCGCTCGCGCGGCGGGATGACGTCACCGATGGTGGCGAACGCCAGCGACATCAGGCCGCCGGCACCGAGGCCCTGAACGGCCCGGAAGCCGATCAGCTGCTCGATGTTCTGCGCGACCGCTGCCAGCACCGAGCCGGCCAGGAACGTGCCGATCGCGGCCTGGAACAGCGGCCGGCGACCGTACAGGTCGGAGATCTTGCCCCACAGCGGGGTGGAGGCGGTCGAGGTCAGCAGGTACGCCGTGACGACCCAGGACAGCTTGTCGAGGGAGTTGAACTCACTGACGATCTGCGGCAGCGCCGTACCGACGATGCTCTGGTCGAGCGCGGCCAGGAACATGCCCGCCATCAGGCCGCCGAGCACGACCAGGATCTGGCTGTGGCTCAGGTAGTTGGGGCTGTGCTCGTCAAGGTTGGGTGGGTCCTGCGCAGGGGACGCACCGGCAGGCTGTGTCGCCGGTTCGCGGGTACTCATCGGGTCTCCTTGTCGTGGATGCGCCTGTTCTCGTTGCGCTCGTCGGCGATCGCGTTGACGCCGTCTGCGAAGCGGCCCATCAGGGTCGCGAAGGTCTCGATGTCGGACTTCTTCCAGCCGTGCATGGCCTTGGTCAGCACCTCCTGGCGCCGGCGGGAGAACTCGTCCAGGCGGGCGCTGCCCTCCGCGGTCAGCACGATCCGGGAGGCGCGCCGGTCGTCGGGGTCGGTGGCCCGTTCGACCAGGCCGTCGTTCTCCATGGTGCGGACCAGCCGGCTGGCGGTCGACGCGTCGAGCTCGATCACCGAGGCCAGGTCCGACAGCCGGATCGCCCCGGTGCAGCGCAGCGTGTGCAGCGCCGCGATGGCGCTGTGGTCGAGCGGTTCGCCGGGGTGCTTGGACTTCATCCGGCGGCCGATCCGCATGAACGCGTGCAGCACCGCCTCCTGCGGTGTCTGCGGCGTCCACTCACTGCCATCGGGATTTACATGCATGCTGCAAGCATATACATAGTTGCATGGTGCACGCAACTGGTTTTCGTCGCCTCAGGGCGACTCGGCCGCGAGCCTGACCCCGAGCGCGACCAGTACGGCGCCCGTCAGGCCGTCCAGAACTCTCCGGACCCGCGACCGGCGCAACAGGTCGCCCACCTTGGCCACCACCAGCGCATAGGCCACCAGCCAGACCGAGGTCATCAGGGCGAACACCGCGCCGAGCAGCAGGAAACCGGCGAACGACGCCTGCCCCGGCGTGACGAACTGGGGCAGCAGGCTCAGGAAGAACACGGCCATCTTGGGGTTGCCCAGGTTGCTGACCAGCCCCTGCCGCAGGCCCTTCCGGACCGCCTCGCGACGCACCGTGCGCCGCTCCGGGGAGTCGTCGTACGACGTGCCGCGGCGGCGCAGCGCGTCGTACAGGCTGTGCAGCCCGAGGACGACCAGGTACGCCGCGCCGAGCAGCTTCACCAGCTGGAACGCGAGCTCGGAGGCGACCAGCAGCGCGGCGATCCCGGCACTGGCCGCGACCGTCCACACCGCCTGCCCGAGCCCGACGCCGAGGGCGGTCGCGATGCCGGTACGACGGCCGCCCAGCAGCGTGTTGCGGATCGTCAGCGCGGTGTCCGGGCCCGGTGTCATGATCACGACGGCGGAGACCCCGGCGAAGGTGGCGAGCTCGGTGATCATGACCGCCATTCTCGCCCCGGCGGAAAACGGCAGGAGTTCTGTCCGTGCGGCGGGTTAGGGTCGCGATCGTGGAGGACCAGGGATTGGTGTGGGCCCGCGGCCTGCGGAAGTCGTACGGCGCCTTCGAAGCGGTGAAGGGGATCGACCTCGACGTCCGCAAGGGCGAGGCGTTCGGCTTCCTGGGGCCGAACGGCGCCGGGAAGTCGTCGACCATGCGGATGATCGGTGCAGTGTCGCCGGTCAGCGGCGGCGAGCTTCGCGTCCTCGGGCTCGACCCGGCCGCCGACGGCCCCGCGATCCGGGCCCGGCTCGGGGTCTGCCCGCAGGACGACACCCTGGACATGGAGCTGACCGTCCGCGACAACCTGGTCGTCTACGGCCGCTACTTCGGCCTGTCCCGCGCGGAGTGCCGCGAGCGTGCCGACGAGCTGCTCGCGTTCGTCCAGCTGACCGAGAAGGCGAAGGACAAGGTCGACGACCTGTCCGGCGGGATGAAGCGGCGGCTCACGATCGCGCGCTCGCTGATCAGCCGGCCGGACCTGCTGCTGCTCGACGAGCCGACCACCGGGCTCGACCCGCAGGCCCGGCACCTGCTGTGGGACAAGCTGTTCCGGCTGAAGCAGAGCGGCGTGACGCTGGTGCTCACCACCCACTACATGGACGAGGCCGAGCAGCTGTGCGACCGGCTCGTGGTGATGGACGGCGGCCTGATCGTCGCCGAGGGCTCACCCGCGGAGCTGATCCGGGAGTACTCGACGCGTGAGGTGACCGAGCTGCGGTTCGGGCCGGAGGTGATGGCCGAGGACCACGACGCGCTGGCCGGCAAGGTCAGCGACCTGGCGGACCGGATCGAGGTGCTGCCGGACCGGCTGCTGCTCTACACCGACGACGGCGAACGGGCCGTCGCCGCCGTGCACGAGCGTGGCCTGCAGCCGGCCGCCGTACTGGTCCGCCGCTCGACCCTGGAGGACGTGTTCCTCCGGCTGACCGGCCGGACACTGGTGGACTGACCGATGTCGCTCACGCTCGACAACACGCTGCGCCAGTACGACTACTGGGCCATCCTCTACCGCCGGACCTGGAAGGGCAGCATCGTCACCAGCTTCCTGATGCCGCTGCTCTACCTCGCGGCGATGGGAGTCGGCCTGGGGTCGTTCGTCGACGACAGCGCGAGCTCGGCCCAGGCGCTCGGCGGGGTCAGCTACCTGCAGTTCCTGGCCCCGGGGCTGCTGGCCGCGACCGCGATGCAGATCGGCGTGTTCGAGTCGACGTACCCGATCATGGGCGGCATCAAGTGGCAGCGGATCTACTTCGGGATGATCGCCACCCCGCTGCGCCCGGCCGACGTGATGATCGGCCAGCTCGCCTTCATCGCGTTCCGGATCGCCACCACCTGCGTGGTGTTCATCGGCGTGATCGCGGCGTTCGGCGGCCTGGCCTCGCCGCTCGGGGTGCTCGCGCTGCCGGTCGCCGTGCTGGTCGGCATGGCGACGGCGGCGCCGGTCGCGGCGATCACGACCCGGCTGAACAACGACACCGGGTTCGCGCTGATCTTCCGGTTCGGCGTGATCCCGATGTTCCTGTTCTCCGGCGCGTTCTTCCCGGTCTCGCAGCTCCCGGACGCCGTCGAGTGGATCGCCTACCTCAGCCCGCTGTGGCACGCCGTCGACCTGGCCCGCGCACTCAGCCTCGGTGACGTCGCCGCGCCGCCCGC
>DASXRB010000608.1:0-14895 GCA_036506875.1 Kribbellaceae bacterium
GCTCGCACTCCGGCCAGTCCTCGCCGGTCTGCTGCCGGACCAGGCCGAACCAGTTCAGCGTGAGCTGCTCGCCGGTCAGCCGGGCGTCGTACGCGGAGCTCCAGCCCGCGCCGCCCACGACGTACGAGATCTCGATCTCCACCTCGGCCTCGGACTCTACGTCGAGCGCGATCGCCGCCGACCGCCGGTCCGGCCAGCGCTGCTGGGAGACCTCGGCGAGCCGCCGCTCCAGCGCTGCCAGCTCGTCGGACACGTCGCGCCGCCGCTCGGCGAGCTCGCGTCGGGCGGACCGCACGGCGTCCAGCCTCGCGGTGAGCGCGTCGGTGAACCCGGTCAAGGTGTCGGTGCCGGTCTCGCCCGCGGCCAGCGTCCGGGCGTAGCTGCCGCCGGCCCGGCGCGCGAGCTGCTCGAGGAACGCGTCCAGCCGGCCCTGCACGTCGTCCGCGTCGTTCAGCTCCGCCGCCCGCGCGGTCAGCTCGCGGCGCTGCCGCTCCAGCTCCGCCACCGTCTCATCGGGCGCCTCGGCCCGGTGCCGGGTGATCACGTCGACGCCGAGCACGGTCGCGGGCCCGCGTCCGGAGACCCGGACCGAGTCGTCGTGCAGGCCGAGCGGCAGCGGCTCGACGTACACGGTCTGGTCGCCGGCGGGGACCTTGACCTGGCCGCGGCGGGTGATCCGCGCCCGGTCGGGATAGACGGTGACGGCGACGATGGCCGCGTCCAGGGTGAGGTCGGTCATGTGTTTGACAGTAGCCCGCGGAGGGTCAGGCGTCGGCCGCCGTGAGGACGCCGGCCTCGGCCGGGCTGTGCGCCGCCGGGGCGTGCAGGTGCGCGAGCGGTTTGCGGCCGGTGGCGAGTACGCCGATGGCCAGCACCACGGCCGCCGCGCCGACGTAGAACGGCAGCTGGATCCCGTACTCCTCGCCGAGCCGGCCGGCCAGCCACGGCGCGACCGCGCCGCCGGCGAACCGCACGAAGCTGTACGCCGCCGACGCGGTGCCGCGCTCCACCGGCGCCGCACCCATCACGGCCTCGGTGATCAGCGTGTTGTTCACGCCGAGCAGCAGGCCGGCGACCACCACACCGGTGGCGAGTACCGGCTTGTGGTGCGCGTCCACGCCCATGGCGACCAGGTCCGCCGCGAACAGCGCGAGGGTGACGAGCACGGTCGGCAGGGTGCCGAACCGGCGCTGCAGGAGCGGGGCGACCACCACCGACGTGAACGCCAGGCACAGGCCCCAGCCGAAGAAGATCAGCCCGATCTGCCGCGCCGACATCGCCAGCGGGAACGGCGTGAACGCCAGCAGCGTGAAGAACCCGAAGTTGTAGAACAGCGCCGTCACCGCGATCGTCGCCAGCGACCGGTGCCGCAGCGCCCTGAGCGGGTCGAGGAGCGTCGTACGACGGGTGGCCGGGCTCGGCGCGGTGCGGGGGAGCAGGAACGCGGTGGCGCCGAGCGCGATCGTCATGAGGACCGCGACGCCGAAGAACGGTCCGCGCCACGAGATCGAGCCGAGCTCGCCGCCGATCAGCGGGCCGGCCGCGATGCCGACGCCGAGCGCCGCCTCGTACAGGATGATCGCCTGCGCGACCGAGCCAGTGGCGGCGTTCACGATGGTGGCCAGCGCGGTGGCGATGAACAGCGCGTTCCCGAGGCCCCAGCCGGCCCGGAACGCCACGATCGCGCCGATCGTGTCCGACATCCCGGCCAGCGCGCTGAACACCACGATGGTGACCAGGCCGAGCAGCAGGGTGCGCTTGGCGCCGATCCGGCTGGACACCGCGCCAGTGATCAGCATCGCCACGCCCATCACCGCCATGTAGCTGGTGAACAGCAGCGACACCTGGGACGGCGTGGCGTGCAGGTCCTCGGCGATCGGCTTCAGGATCGGGTCCACGAGCCCGATGCCCATGAAGGCGATCACGCAGGCGAACGCCACGGCCCAGACGGCCTTCGGCTGGTTGCGGAACGAGCTGGTCACGGTGTCGCTGCCTCCTGGGGCATCTCGAGGAGCTCGCGGATCACGGGGATCGCGTCGGCGAGCCGTCGTACAGCTGGTTCGGCGAGGTGGTCCAGCCGGGCGCCGATCGCGGCGGCCGCCTGCCGGCGAGCCGTGTCGAGCTCGCGGCGGCCGTCCCGCGTCAGGCCGATCAGGCTGGCGCGGGAGTCGGCCGGGTCGGGGTCGCGCCGGACCCAGCCGGCGTCCTCCAGGCGCTGCACGAGCGCGGACATCGTCGGCTGCGAGCAGCGGTCGGCTCTCGCGAGGTCGCTGATCCGGGTCGGGCCGAGCTCGTCGAGCCGGCCGAGCAGCCGCATCGTCGCGTGCGGCATCGTCGTCACGTGCCGGGCCGCCAGCCGGGTCAGCCGGGCCGCGGCGACGAGGAACTCGAGGCCGATCTCATCGAGCGGTGCGGTGGTCACCCCGGAGAATATACATAGCAAACCTATGCATCCGCTGTGGAGCGGGTCACATGCGTCTTGGCCTTCGTGGGCGGTCCGGGTGGGACGGTCAGCGTTCGCGCGTGCCGGCGGCCAGCATGCGTCGTACGACGATGTGGTGCAACGGCCGGATCAGGTTGAAGTAGAACCGGCCGGCGCGGCGGTGGTAGTGCACGATCGTGATCGCCGTGTACAAGTTGCCCTCGGCAACTGGCTCGGCGGTGACGGCCAGCCGGCCGGTGAGGTGGTTGTCGGCCGCCTCCACCACGAGGAAGCGGTCCTCGGCGCCGTCCGCGACGGTGAAGAACGCCATCGTGTCGCCGGGTGTGAAGCTGACGTCCTCAGGGCGGATCTCGCGGCCGCGCGGCACGCTGGGCTCGTCGAGGCGGATCAGGCGGGCGAGCAGTGCCCGGGCGGCGAAGAGAGCCTTGAGCCAGGCCGGCTGCCAGCTGAGCGAGCGGGCCACGACCTCGCGGAACCCCGCGGTCGACGTGGCGGACTTGACGTCGACGTGGTCCGCGCCGTCGAGGTACGGCCGCAGCTCCGGCAGGTCGAGGTCGGTGGTCATCGTGGTGGTCCCTCCCGGGTGGCGCTCGATGCCATACGGGTCCGTATGGACGGTGCCGACAATACGCCCCCGTATGGTCCATGGGAAGCCGGCGGGATGGCAGAGTGGGCCGCATGATCGTGGCCTTCAGCATCAGCCCGGGTGTGACCGACGAGAGCGGCGGCGTCAGCGAGGCGGTCGCGGAGGCGATCCGCGTGGTCCGCGAGTCCGGGCTGCCGAACGAGACCAACGCGATGTTCACCAACATCGAGGGTGAGTGGGACGAGGTGATGGCCGTCGTCAAGCGCGCGGTCGACGTGGTCGCCGCCCGCTCACCGCGCGTCGGCCTGGTGCTCAAGGCGGACATCCGCCCCGGTCACACCGGCCAGCTCACGGCCAAGGTCGAACGCATCGAGAACCACCTCCGGGACTGACCCGGTCCCCTGTCACAAGGGCCCGATGAGTGCCGACACGCCGGGTCACAAGGGCCCGACGATTGGTTTCAGGGTTTCGCGGGCGTGGGCGTACTTGGCCTGCAGGCGGGTGCGGGTGGGCTCGTCGAGCCTGGCGAGGCGGTCGGGGGAGGAGTTGTCGTCCAGGTCGGCGTGCTTGACCTCGAGAGCCAGCGGGTCGGCGGCTACACGGCGGTAGTAGCTGTCGCGGTCCTCGGACGGCCGCTTGGTCATGGCGTCGACGGCAGCGACGATCGCGGGCGGGAACTCGGCGGCCAGGTCGTCGAGCGTGACGCCGGTGTCCTCGACGACGTCGTGCAGCCAGGCGACGATCTCGGCGGCCGGGTCTCCGGCGACCCGGGCGGCCACGCGGGCGGGGTGCGTGATGTACGGGACGCCGGCCTTGTCGGTCTGGCCGTCGTGCGCCGCCAGCGCGATCTGCCGCGCCCGCTCGACGAGGGCCGGGTCCACCACGGCGCCGGTCGCGTCGTCCAGCGGGGCGGTGCTCAGGTCGTACGTGTTGTCCTCCACCTCGCTCACGCTACGGCCGGGCAGGCTCAGGAGCCGTCTTTCGGGGTGGTCGACGGGCCGAGGAGGCTGCCGGCGCGCTCGAGCATGTCGGTGGCGAAGCGTTCGCTGAAGCCGGCCGCGAAACCGCTGACCGCGAAGACCGCGGTCGCCTCGGGGCCGCCTGCGGCGGTCGTCGCCGCAAGGACGGTGAAGTAGGCCAGCGCGCCGAACACCGCGCCCAGTCCGGGCCGCAGGCCGCCGAGCATGATGCGTTGCCACCGCGGTGCGGTGTCGTCGATGACCAGGCCGCCCGTCGACATCCGCTGGATCACGCTCACGGTGGCGCCCAGGACCGACATGCAGGTGGCGGCCACGAACGCGGATGGGGTCAGTGCGGATCGCCACCAGGCCGATGCGGCAAGGCCGAACAGTGCGACGAGCACCAGCGTCGGGACGGTGGCCAGCAGCACGCCCTGGAAGTACTCCAGCCGGGCCTGGCGCTGAAGCAGGGCGCCGACCCGGCCGGTCATGGCGGCGACCTCGCTCTTGGCCGCGGCGACCGCGGCGGCCTTGTCCTCGGCGGTCCGGTCCGGGTCGGCGGCGGTGTCGGCCGCGACCATGATCCGGGTCAGGCCGGAGTACGCGTGGTCGGTGGCCTCCTCCAGCATGTCGGCCAGCCCCTTGCCGGGCAGCCCGTAGCGGGCCTTCCGGGCGGCGACCTTGCACTCGACCTCGACGTCGACCAGCTCGACCGGCGGCGAGTTGAGGATGGAGTACACGGTCCGGTCCTTGGCCAGCAGGCAGCCGCCGGTGACGATCCGGCAGTAGTACTGCTTGTCGACGCCGCCGTGCAGGTCGCCGAACCGCGCGGTCAGCTGCGGGATGAGCCAGTCACCGGCCGCGGCCGCGACCCGGTCGTCGGACCGGGCCAGCCGCTGGGCCTGGACGAGCTGGCCGAACGACACCGGGCCGTTGACCGCGGCCTGGTACAGGTCCGGGTACTTCTGTGCGCACGCGTGCGCGTCGACCGCAGGCTGTGCCGACGGGCCGGACGGCCGGTACGACGGCTCTGGTGCGCTCTCGGCCGGCATGTCTGTCCCCGCGGCTGCCGGTCAGCCGTTGCGGCGTGGCTCGTCGACCGCCTCGCCGACCGCGTCCCCGGGTTCGCGCCGGGCCCGCGGTTCGTCGACCGCCTCGGCGGGCGCTGGGTATCCCTGATCCTTGCCGTCGTGGTTGTGGTCGTGGTTGTCCGGATCGCCCGGTCGCGGTGTGTTCCCTCCCATGCGCACAACGGTACGACGGTCCGGCGCCGGGCGGCCACCGGTCGCGGGACCGTCGTACGCGAAGGATCAGTGCGTGAGCTTGGGGAGGACCTGCTCGCCGAAGACCTTGGCCCACTCGTGCTGGTTGCGGCCCACGTTGTGCAGGTAGATGCGGTCGAAGCCCATGTCGACGTACCGCTGGATCTCGGCGCGGTGCTTGTCGACGTCGCTGGTGATCAGCATCCGGCCCTCGAAGTCCTCCGGGCGGACCAGCTTGGCCATCTGCTCGAAGTCCAGCGGCGACTTGATGTCCTGCTTGGGGAACTTCATGCCGCCGTTCGGCCACTCGGTGACCGCGTTCGCCAGTGCCTCGGAGTCGGTAGGCGCCCAGGACAGGTGAAGTTGCAGGAGCTTCGGCATCTCGTCGGGGTTCTTGCCGGCCGCGCGGGCGCCCTCGGCGAACTTGGCGAACACCTTCTGGATCTTCTCCGCGTTAGCGCCGACGGTGATGATGCCGTCGCAGAACTGCCCGGTCTTCTTCGCCGTGATCGGCCCGGCGGTCGCGACGTAGATCGGCGGTGGCGCGTCCGGCATCGTCCAGAGCCGGGTGGACTCGAGCTTGAAGTACTTCCCGGCGTACTTGACGTCCTTGTTCTTGAGCCCCGCGTCGAACAGGCCGCGGATGATGTCGATCGCCTCGAACATCATCGCGATCCGCTCCGGCGCCTCCGGCCAGTACTGGCCGAGGATGTGCTCGTTCAGCGCCTCGCCCGAGCCGAGCCCGAGCCAGTGCCGGCCCGGGTACATCGCCTCCAGCGTCGCCGACGCCTGCGCGATCACCGCCGGGTGCTGCCGGAACGACGGGCAGGTGACGCCGGGGCCGACGTCGCCCTCGGTGCGCTCGCCGATCGCGGTCATCACGTTCCACACGTACGGCGCCTGGCCCTGCTGCGGCACCCACGGCTGGAAGTGGTCGGCGACCATCGCGCCGGAGAAGCCCGCCTGCTCAGCGGCCACGGTGTAGTCCAGTAGCTCGTTCGGAGCGAACTGCTCGCACATGGCGGCGTACCCGATCTGCGTCATGCCTGCCACCTTATGCGGGCCGCGGAAACCTATTACGGTGCCGGGCATGAACCTGTTGCGCGGTGCCGTTCTCACTGCCGGAGTCCTCCTGATGACCAGTCAGCTCCCCACCGCCTCGGCCGCCGTGCCCAGCCCGTCGTACGGGTGGGACCTGAAGCCGACCGGCAGCACCGCGCGGTTCCGCGGCCTGGCCGCGGTGGACGCACAGACCGCCTGGCTCGGCGGCAGCGCGGGGCAGGTGCTGCGCACCACCGACGGCGGTACGACGTGGCAGAACGTCAGCCCGCCCGGTGCCGCCGATCTGCTGTTCCGCGACGTCGAAGCGTTCGACGCCGCGCACGCCGTGGTGCTCGCGATCGGCAGCGGCGAGGCGTCGCGGGTGTACCGGACGGCCGACGGCGGGAGGACCTGGGACGAGACGTTCCGCAACACCGATGCGAACGCGTTCTACGACTGTTTCGACTTCTTCGACGCCAAGCGCGGGCTGGCTCTGAGCGACCCGGTCGACGGGAAGTTCCGGATCCTCGCCACCGGCGACGGCGGCCGCAGCTGGGACGTGGTGCCGGGCGCCGGGATGCCGGTGGCGCTGGCCGGCGAGTTCGCGTTCGCTGCCAGTGGCAGCTGCCTGGTGGCCGGGCCCGGCCGGACGGCGTGGTTCGCGACCGGTGGCGGCGACCGGCCGCGGGTGTTCCGGACCACCGACGGCGGTGTGACCTGGTCGGTGGCGGACTCGCCGATGGCCAGCGGGGAGGCGGCCGGGATCTTCTCGCTCGCGTTCCGCGACCCGCGGCACGGCGTCGCGGTCGGCGGCGACTTCCTCAACCCGGACGCGGCCGTCGACGCGGCGGCGGTGACCAGTGACGGCGGCCGGACCTGGTCGCTGGTGCCGGCCGGGTCGGCGCCGAAGGGCTACCGGTCGGGGTCGGCGTGGCTGCCGGCGACCGATCGCACGGTCGTGGCGGTCGGACCGTCCGGAAGCGACGTCAGCGAGGACGGCGGGCTGACCTGGATGCCGTTCGACGACGGCACGTTCGACAGCGTCGAGTGTGCCCGCGGCGCCTGCTGGGCGTCCGGCGCGCAGGGCCGGGCGGCGCTGCTGAACCGCTGACGCCGGGCTGCAGGAGGTCGGCCGGCACTTGAGCGCGCGCAGCGCGTTGTTCCGCGGTGGTCGTGCCGGCTGAGGTGACGCCGGCACGACCACCTTGTTCACGCGGTACGGATCAGTTGAGGGTCCACTGCTGGAGAGCGGAGTTGGTGTTCGCCTGCTGCGTGACGTTCGCTCCGTCCGAGGTCGAGGCGGTGGTCATCAGCAGGCCGCTCTTCACCGACGCGACGGTGTAGGCGCCGTTGGCCAGCCTGGTGAGGGTCCAGCGCTGGTTGGTGTTGCCCGTGCACGTCCACTGGATGATCGCGGCGCCCGCGGAGGTCGAGCCGCCGTTGACGTCCGCGCACAGCCCGGACTCGCCGTTGACGAGCGTGTAGGAGCCGTCCGACTGCTGGGTGAAGGTCCACTTCTGGTTCGCGCCGCCGTTGAGGGTCCAGGTGATGAGCTGGGTGCCCGCGGTGGTGCTGTGGCCCGGGTCGTCGAGTGCCTTGCCGCCGATGGTCAGCGTGTGCACACCGTTGAGGTTCGACGGGGCGGTGCCGACCTGGGTGAAGGTGAGAGTCTGTTCGCCGCCGGTGCGGGTCCCGCCGACCGTGTTGCCGGTGCTGTTGGACCAGTCGCGGACCGGGGTGGTCTCGGCCGGCCGGGTCGAGTCCGAGGACAGCCCGATCACCAGTCCGCTGTAGCGGTTGACCAGCCGGTACGTCCCGGTCGCGGCACCGGCCGACGTCTTGTTGGCGACGATCCACCACTGCTGTCCCACGGTCGGGCCGCCGGATCCGAGCGCGGTCACGGTCGGCTTGGCGGCCCAGGCCCGGCCGGACGTCGTACCGGAGTCGACCCCGAGGGCCTGGCCGGTGGAGGAGTTGAGGATCCGGTAGGAGCCGTCGCCGCCGGCCTGGAAGTACCAGGCTTCGAGCGCGGAACCCGAGCTGGAACCGACCGACGTCGTGGCCGAGCTGCCGGACACCTGGGCGAGGATCCGGCCGCCCGCGCTGCTGAGCCGGTACGTCTTGGTCAGGTCCACCGGGGCCGCGGCCGGCGACGACGAGTCCACGGTGAGGTTGAGGTACTCACCGGAGGAGTTGTTCGAGCAGCCGAACGAGCAGTACGCGCGGAAGCTCTTGCCGATGATCGTGGAGTTGGTCTTGCTGACCCCGTCGAGGAACCAGCGGTACCAGGACGCGGTGGTGTACGTACCGGTGGTGCCGATCTCGGTCCACTTCTGGGTGGACAGGTCGTCGGTGACGTACAGATGCTGCGGTTCCCCGCCATCCTGGCGCACGGCCTGCGGCTCACCGATGTACAGCCCGAGATGGGCGTCGTACGCGATGTCCATCACGAACAGCGGCGACGTCGGGGAGAGCTTGCCGGCCGCGACCTGCTGGTCGGCGGCGCCGGTGTTGGCCGGGTCGTACTCCTGCGACAGCGGGGTGTAGCCGGTGGTGTTGGTGGCGTCGACCGAGACGATGTTGCTCTCCAGGCCGCCGGCGCCGGCCTCGCTCCAGGAGCCGTTGTGCCACTTCTTCCATGAGCCGGGCGCCATCTTCGAGGACATCGGCGCGCGCGCCACGTGCTCGCGGAAGTTCTTCCAGCCGCCCGACTTGTCCACGATCCGCGAGCCGTAATACACGTAGAAGTAGCCCGAGGCGGTGTCGACGAACAGCCGCTGGTCACCGTCGCCGTACGAGTAGGTCTCGTGCGGGAAGGCGGTGGTGTCGTTCCGCTTGGTGCTGTACGGCGAGGTCAGCACGTGGCCCTTGATCGTCCAGGTCCTGCCCTGGTCGGCCGACACGGCGTAGTCGATCGCGTCGTAGTGCAGCCCGTCGCCGAACGGCTGCGGGGTGAACTCGTTGTGCACCAGGCCGTACCAGTCACCGGTGTCCGGATCGACCCACACGCCGGCGAGGTCGCAGTAGTTCTTCTGTGAGTAGCCCGAGCCGCTCGGCGCGTACGTCGCCTCCAGGCCGGTCGGGCTGTTGTTGCACCGCCAGGTGGTGTCGTTGTTCTTGTCGTTGGAGTTCGCGGGGTTCACCGCGTCGCTGATCGCGCTGGAGCGGGCGGCCGTGTCGAAGTTCGTGCCCGTGTAGAAGTCCCACTTGCGCGGATCGGTGCTGCCGTAGAGCGCGGCGGACTGCTGGAAGTAGAAGGTCCCGTCCTTGTCGGTGTAGGCACCGGCCGGGGTGTCGGTGGGATGGGTCCAGCTCCCCTTGGTCCCGACCGTGATGGTGTAGGTGGCGGCGGCCGTCGCCGCCGACACCGAGTTCGTCAGCGCGACCGAGGTCAGCGTGAGACCGAAGCAGGCGGCCGCTGCGACGAGTGCTCTTCGAGAACGTGACACGGGGACTCCTCTGTCTTGGGGCGCTTCCCCCTCGGTCAGCCCCTGGGCGGACGATTTCCAGCGGTACGACGCGGAATCGCGGTGGAGACAAGTTTGACCATTACTGCACATAAGTCAACAGTTCAGAGCATGTCAACGCAGAAGTGACTCAACGGTCATACCCGCTCGCAGTACACCAGCCGCATCTCGGCAACGACGGATCGGCGGAGATAGGCGCGGGCGAGAATTACAGTCATGTAGTTTGTCAAGCCGACACGCCTGTGGGCCGATGGGATTTGTGTGAAAACTGTTCCCTTTGGGACAGAAGAGCACTAGTGTCACGGAAGGTACACAAGAAGAGCGTCCCTGCCACGTGCCCTTGGGAAGGGGTCCCGTGGCCTGGCGGAAGGAATCAGACGTGCCGACGCCAACGGGGGCGACACCTGAAAGCCGCGGTGTGTGCGCGAGGAAGACCGGCCGGGTCGTGCTCGCCGGTGCGCTCACCGTCTCGCTGACGGGGTCGGTCGCCCTGATCTCAGCTCCTGCCATGGCGGACCCGAAACCGCCCGTGATCCCGTCGCAGAACCAGGTCGACGCCGCGAGGAAGGCCGTCGGCGACAAAGCCGCGCAGGTCAAGGCGGTCGAGGCCCGCCTGGCGGCCGGGGCCGCCCGGCTGGAGGCGCTCGGCCGGGCCAGCGACCGCGCCGCCGAGGCGTACAACGGGGCCGTCTACCGCCTGAAGCTCGCCAAGGCGGAGGCTGCCGCCTCCGAGCAGCGGGCCCGGAAGGCGCAGGCCGACCTCGACGCGCAGGGTCGCCAGATCGGCCGGTTCGCGGCCGCGTCGTACCAGTCCGGTGGCGGCCTGGCGCGGATCGCCCCGCTGTTCACCGCGGACGGCACGCAGTCGCTGCTGGACCGGGCCGGTACCGCGCAGTCGGTCTCCGGCGCGATGCAGGCGTCGTACCTGAGGTACAGCGCTTCCCGCGTGGTGACGAACGCGTTCAAGCTGCAGGCCGAGCAAGCTCTGGCCGAGGTGCGGAAGGCGACCGCGGCGGCCGCGGCGGCCAAGGCGCGGGCCGAAGCGGCGGTGAAGGTGCAGCAGGCAGCCGTCGCCGGCGCCGCGGTCGAGCGGCGGCAGCTGATCGGCCAGCTCGCGACCCTGCGCAAGGTCTCGTACCAGGTCGCCGCGCAGCGGCAGCAGGGCCTGGAGGAGCTGGCTCGGCAGCGGGCCGCGGCCGAGGCGGCCCGCCGGGCCGCGGAACTGCGCCGCCGGGCGGCGGAGAAGGCGGCCGCCGAGGCTGCCGCCCGCGCCGCGGAGGCGGCCCGCAAGGCCGCGCAGCGCGCGGAGAGGGCCAAGGCCGAGCGGGCCCGGGAGGCCGCCGAGCGTGCCGAACGGGCCGCCCGTGAGGCGCGCGAGGCTCGCGACCAGAAGGCCCGCGAGGAGGCGGCCCGGCGCGCGGAGGACGCGGCCCGGGACGCCGAGCGCCAGACCGGCAGCGGCAGCTCGGAGGGTACCCGCAGCGGCGCCGAGCGGGCGGTCGCGTTCGCTCGCGCCCAGCTCGGCGAGCCCTACGTCTGGGGTGCCGACGGCCCCGACTCCTGGGACTGCTCCGGCCTCACGATGGGCGCCTGGGAGCGGGGCGGGGTGGACCTCCCGCACTACTCGGCCGCGCAGTACGAGCAGATCGAGCACATCTCCGCAGACGACCTGCGGCCGGGCGACCTGATCTTCTGGGCCGACGACCCGGACGACCCGGCGACGATCTTCCACGTGGCGCTGTACATCGGCGACGGGTACATGATCCACGCCCCACGCCCCGGCGCGTCGGTGCGGATCGACAGCGTCTACTACTGGGTCGACCCGGATTTCTTCGGAAGGCCGTGACCTGGACGAGGCAGCCTCGTTACCTAGATGTCGGCCGGAAGTGCGCGGCTCTGGAACGCCCGGGCGGGGGTTGTTCCGGAACTCGTCGCCCGCTTCCGGCCGATATCCATGTGGGTCACCTCACAGCGGCGTGACCGGTCCGGCCGAGCGCGCGCCACGCCGGTCGTTATCGTTCCGTGGCCGGAACGGAATACCGTCGCGGTCATGATCATCGTGACCGCAGCAATCAAGGGTGGCGTGGGCAAGACGACCACCGCGGTGTACCTCGCCGCGCTGGCGTCATCGAACCGCCGGACCGCGACCCTGATCGACGCCGATCCGTCGGGTAGTGCGGCGGACTGGATCGAGAACCACAACGACGAGCGGCTCGACCGAGTCGAGATCGTCGAGGCCCCGACCGAGCGGCTGCTCACCAAGGCGCTGGACAAGATCGAGCCGGGCGCCACCGGGATCGTGGACCCGCCGCCGTCGCACGAGCGGCTGGTCAACAAGGCCATCGAGCGGGCGCGGGTGATCGTGATCCCGACCAGGATCGGCGGTGTCGAGATGCCCCGGGTCGAGTCGGTGCTCGAGATGATCCCGGACGGTACGCCGTACGGACTGGTGATCTGCTCGGCCCGGACCTACACCCGCAGCTACGCCGAGGCCGTGCAGGCCTGGTCCGAGGCCGGTGTGCCGATCTGGGGCACGGTGCCCGAGCGGGTGGCGATCACCGCCGGGCCGACGGGGCCACTGTCGTACGACGGGCTGGAGGCGTACAAGAAGGTCTGGCGCAAAGTCCTCGCCGCCGCCCGCAGTTGACGGCCGGGCCTAGTGCCCTTCGGCCTTCAGCCGCTCGAAGGACGCGATGATCTCGGCCTCGGCGTCGGCGCGGCCGACCCAGGTCGCGCCCTCGACGGACTTGCCCGGCTCCAGGTCCTTGTAGACCTCGAAGAAGTGCTGGATCTCGAGCCGGTCGAACTCCGGCATGTGGTGGATGTCGCGCAGGTGCTCCTGGCGCGGGTCGGCGGCCGGGACGCACAGCACCTTGTCGTCCCCGCCCTTCTCGTCCTTCATCCGGAACATGCCGATCGCCCGGGCCTTGATCAGGCAGCCAGGGAAGGTCGGCTCCGGCAGCAGGACGAGCGCGTCCAGCGGGTCGCCGTCCAGGCCGAGGGTGTTCTCGATGAACCCGTAGTCGGCCGGGTACTGCGTCGCGGTGAACAAGGTCCGGTCCAGGCGCAACCGCCCGGTCTGGTGGTCGACCTCGTACTTGTTGCGGCAACCCTTGGGGATCTCGATGAGGACGTCGAACTCCATGCGGACGATACTGTCACGGTTCCGACCCGCCGAAAGACAGGAGACGCCTGGTGCAGCGCGTAGCCGGTGCGGCGTTCGTCACGGTCACAGTGGCCGTCGCCGTCGCCGTGGTGACCGTGCCCTCGGGTACGGCGTCACGCGCGGCGTCCGGCCGCCCGGTGCAGCAGGTCGCGGCCCGCGTCGAGGTCCGGGCCGCGCAGGCCCCGCCGGTGCTGAAGGCGGCTGCCACCGCAGGCGTCGCGCCGACGTCCTCAGGCGTACGACGGGCCATCGCCCCGGCGTTGAAGGACCCGACGCTGGGCCCGCACGTCGGCGCGTTCGTGTACGACGCGTCGCGGGGCAGGACGGTCTACGGTCTGAACGCCGCGTCGACGTTCATCCCGGCGTCGACGATGAAGGTGCTCACCACCACGGCGGTGCTGGCCGCGCTCGGCCCGGAGCACCGGTTCACCACGAAGGTCGTGACCGGCGCGAGCGCGTCGTCGATCGTGCTGGTCGGCGGCGGCGACCCGCTGCTCACGATCCGCCCGGCCGCCGCGGACACCTCGCACGGCTATCCCAGACCGGCCACGCTGGCCGACCTCGCCACGGCCACCGCCAAGGCGTTGAAGGCGAAGGGCGTGCGGCGGGTGACGCTCGGGTTCGACCCGTCGCTGTTCAGCGGACCGGCCGTCAACGCGCACTGGATGCCGAAGTACACCGCCGAGGGCATCGTCAGCCCGACCAGCGCGCTGTGGGTGGACGAGGGCCGCGAGAAGCCCGGTTTCGCCAAGCGCGCCGACCACCCGGCACTGGCCGCGGCCACCGCGTTCGCCGCCCGGCTCAAGCTCGCCGGCATCGCCGTCACCGCCACCCCGAAGCTGGTGAAGGCGCGCGCCGGCGCGGCGACCGTGGCGCAGGTCAGGTCGGCCCCGCTGTCCGCGATCACCGAGCACGTGAACCTGGTCAGCGACAACGACGGCGCCGAGGTGCTGCTGCGCCACATCGGCCTGGCCACCCACCGAGGCGGTTCGTACGCCGGCGGCATCGCCGGGCTCCGCAGCACCCTGACCCGGCTGGGCATGTCCCTCGGCAACGCCCGGATCGAGGACGGCAGCGGCCTGTCCCGCACCAACGCCGTACCCCTGCAGCTGCTCGCCGCCGCCGTGCGGACGGGCATCTCGAAGGACCACCCCGAGCTGCGCGCGGTCCCCGCCAACCTGCCGGTGGCGGCGTTCAGCGGCAGCCTCACCGACCGGTTCGCCGGCCCGGGCGCGGGCATCGGTGCCGGCTATGTACGGGCGAAGACCGGGACGCTGACCAGCGTGCACTCGCTGGCCGGCCTGGTCCGCGACCGCACCGGCACCCTCCTGGTCTTCGCCCTGGCCACCGACCAGGCCGCCCCGGACAAGGCCCTGGCGGCGCGCGCCGCCCTCGACCGCGCCGCCGCCGCCCTCGCCTCCTGCGGCTGCGCTACCTGAACAGACCTGCGATCAGGTTTACCTATCGCTATACTTGCTCCATGGCGGTGGACGAGTGGGACATCTACATCATCAATGAGGTGCGCGAGTGGATCGATGAACTGGACGACGCGACGCATGCCAGAGTCGTGCAAGCCATCGACGCACTTGCTGAGCGCGGACCTGGTCTCGGACGACCGCTGGTCGACACGATCACAGGCTCGCGACTGCCTGATCTGAAAGAGCTGAGGCCCGGGACGGTGCGAATCCTGTTCGCGTTCGATCCTTGGCGATCCAGCATCCTGCTTGTTGCCGGAGACAAGGCGAATCGCTGGCAGACGTGGTACGAGGAGGCGATACCGCTCGCGGAGCATCGGTACGAGGTGTACCTGAAGGAACGAGAGGCAGAGGAGGGTGAGTCGTGACGGGTCACGTGCGCTGGAAGGACATCCGGGCCGAGCATGTTGGGCGTGCCGGCGGCGAGGAGGCGGTCGAGGCTGGCAAGCAGGAGTTTCTCGCGCGTGTGCAGGGCCATCGGCTCGCCGAGATCCGC
>DASXRB010000609.1:0-2190 GCA_036506875.1 Kribbellaceae bacterium
CACGAACCACAGGCACGGGTCGACCGTCACGTTGCCGGTCGTCTTCGGCCAGTTGCCCGCCGCGCAGTTGTTCGGGTACGAGCCCCGCGGGCTGAAGTCGATGATGTCCGACCCCAGCACGTCCTGCTTGGCGGCCACCGACTCGCCGACCCCGCCGAAGACGTGGTCGAGGAACCGGTCGTTCGTGCCCCGCGAGGTGGCGTCGAAGACGCCGTTGGTGAGGCAGTCCGGGGTGGCCGCGTCGACCACCGGGTCACAGCCCTTGCCGCCCCACAGCACGTCCTCGCCGTCCGCGCCGAAGACCATGTCGCCGCCGCTGTCGCCGTTGGCCAGGTCGTCGCCGAAGCCGGCGTGGATGTTGTCGGCGCCGTTGCCGCCGCGGATCGTGTCCCGGCCGCCCTCGGTGATGCCGTCGTGCGGCATCGCCGGGCCGGTCGAGCTTCCGATCCACTGGTCGCCGTCGACGTCGTGCTCGAGGTCGGCGCGCCGGTCGTACAGACCCCGGCGGAAGCCGGTGTACGTCTCGGCCGGCGGCTGCGTCATCGAAGTCGTGAACGCCGCGGGCTGGTCGCCCGGGTCGAGGTACTGGTTCACCACGCCACCGCGGTCACCCAGCATCGCGTCCTCGCCGTCGTTGCCGTACATCGTGTCGTCGCCCAGCTCGCCGTACATGTCGTCGTCGCCGGCGCTGCCGGTCAGGACGTCGTTGCCGTCCTGGCCCCAGATGCCGTCGTTTCCGGGGTCGCCGTACAGCGTGTCGTTGCCGGAGGCACCGGTCACCTCGCAGGTGGCCTGGGCGTTCGTGCAGAACCGGGTGCTCGGGTCGCCGAGGTCCGGGTCGTGGGTGCGTGACACGGTGGCGTTGGCCGGCACCGCGCCGTTCGGGTAGCGGTCGGTGTAGAGCCGCTCCACCTTGACGCCGTTCACGGTGTCGATGCTTCGGACGAGGGAGCCGTTGTCACCCAGCAGCACGTCGTCCTCGCCGTCGCCCTCGGCCGTGTCGTCGTCGTCGCGGAAGCCCTTCGCGGAGCTGCCGCCGATCAGGTCGTCCTGGCCGTCGGGGGTCAGCGAACCCTCGAGCAGGGCCGGTCCGCTCGGCGAGCCGAGCCAGCTGGCGTTGGCCAGCGGGACCACCGTGGTCTCGCTGGACGCCGCCCCCAGGGACAGGTCGCCGCGCAGCACGTCCTTGCCGCCATTGCCCTCCAGGTAGTCGGCCTGGGCGCCGCCGGAGATGTAGTCGCCGCCGTCCTGGCCCCACAAGGTGTCGACGCCCTCGCCACCGGACAGCCGGTCCGCGCCGAAGCGGTTCGCCGGCGGGGTGGTGAGGAAGCTCGGCCCCCGGTCGTACCGGTCGACGATCCGGCCGGCCATCAGGGTGCCCGGGGTCGAGCCGAGCCGCACGGTCGCCCTGGTCGGCGTCTGCGCCGCCGCCGGGCGCAGCACCTGGCCGTTGTCACCGGTCACCACGTCGTCGCCCGGACCGCCGAAGACCGCGTCCGCCGTGTCCGGCTGGCCGGACGCGCTGTCGCCGGAGCCGCTCAGGACCGTCGAGCTGCCACCGACGAGGTCGTCGTCGGCCGCGTCGCCCTCGACCCAGTCGCTGCCCTGGCCGCCCTCGACGTAGTCCTCGTCGGCGTCGCCCTTGGCCCGGTCGGCGCCGTCCTGCCCGTACAGCACGTCCTTGCCGTTGCCGCCGGACATCAGGTCGTTGCCGGAGTTGCTCGCGTTCGGGGTCAGGCCCAGGTCGAGGATCGTCACCTGGTGACCGGACGCGAACCCGCGCTGCCGGGTGACCGGCGTGGTCGCCGCCGGGTCGGTGACGACGCTCAGCACCGCGTTGTCGCCGGTGAGCAGGTCCGGACCGTCGTCGCCGTACAGGTAGTCGTCGGTGTCGGGTCGTCCGACCCCCGCGCTCGCCTGCTGGAACGAACCGCCCGCGATCTCGTCCTCGCCGTCGTTGCCGTGCACGACGTCGGTGCCGTTGTTGCCCTCGAGGTGGTCGTCGTCGTCGTTGCCGTTGACGAAGTCGCCGCCCAGGCCGCCGTACGCCGTGTCGGTGCCGTCCCCACCGTGGATCCGGTCCCCCGCGCCCGCGGCCGGCGTCGCGCCGTCCAGGTCGTACGGGATGGCCGGCTGATCGGACGGGTCGGCTGGATCGTCAACGGTTCCGTTGTCGCCGATCAGCCGGTC
>DASXRB010000610.1:0-12006 GCA_036506875.1 Kribbellaceae bacterium
CGCGCGGCTGAAGGACCGCAAGGTCGCGGTGGTGCGGATGCCGTCCACCGACGACGGCCTGGTCGACGACGTGACCTCGGAGCTCGAGGCTGCCGGCGCCCGGGTCACCACGACCGTCTCGCTCGACGGCGACCTGTTCACCACCGAGCAGCGCCCGTTGGTGGACCCCTTGGTGACCCAGCTGGTCACCGCGGACGTGACGTTCCCGAAGGACAGCACGACCTACGAGCGGGCCGGCCAGATCCTCGCCCGCGCGATCGCGTCGAAGGACGACGGCAGGTCGGTCGACGAGGATGCCAGCCGGATCCTCGGCGGCCTCACCGGCTCCAAGCTGTTCGGCCTCAAGCCGACCCCGAAGGACCGCGCCACGCTGGTCGTCGTGGTCGCCGGCAAGCCGCAGAACCCGGCGCCGGACGACAGCACGTACTCCGACGCGGTCGACCTGGCCCAGGGCCTGGACGCCGGCAGCGCCGGGGTCGTGGTCGCCGGCACCCCGGCCAGCGCCCAGAGCGGGCTGCTGAAGACGCTGCGCTCGGACTCCGACGCCACCAAGAACGTGTCGTCGGTCGACGTCGCCGACCTGCCGAGCGGCCAGGCCACGGTGATCTTCGCACTCGCCGAGCAGGCCGACGGCAAGGCCGGCCAGTACGGCGGGATCGACGCCAAGAACGGTGTCGCCCCGGTCGCGGTCCTGGTCCCGGAACGCTGATGGGTCTGCTGCACAGACTCGGCATCGCCTTCGTCGCGGCCGGCGTCACCGGCGGACTGCGGCACGCGACGGCCCGGCGGCTGCCGGCGCGGCCGCGGGAGCGGTTCGAGCGCACCAACTTCCGCGGCGAGACGGTCACGCTCCTGGAGGGACCGGTGGCGGTGGCCGGCGCACTCGCCGGGGTGCTGGCGGATCGGAGCACGCCCGGCCGGGTACGGGCGGCCGCGTTCGTCGCCGGCGCGCTGTCCGGTGCCGTCGGCGCGTACGACGACCTGCTCGGCACCACCCAGGCCAAGGGCTTCCGCGGCCATCTCGGCGCACTGCGCCGTGGCCAGATCACCAGCGGCGCGGTCAAGATCGCCGGCGTCGGCCTGGCCGGCCTGAGTGCCGCCGCCCTGCTGCGGCGCGGCCGGTACGACCTGCCCGAGATCTCGGGCAGCTCGCTGGGGCGGGCCGTGGAGGTCGTGGCGGACGGCGCGCTGATCGCGGGGACGGCGAACCTCGTGAACCTGCTGGACCTGCGGCCCGGCCGGGCGCTGAAGGCCGTGACCGCGCTGAGCGTGCCGCTGGTACCGGCCGCGGGACCGGCGGCGCCGGTGGTCGGCGCGGCGGTGCGGGTGGCGCCCGATGATCTCGCGGGCCGTTCGATGCTCGGCGACTGCGGCGCGAACGGCCTCGGCGCGATGGCCGGCACCGCGCTCGCCGCGGCGCTGCCGCGGCCGCTGCGCTGGCTCGCGCTGGCCGGCGTGGTCGGGCTCAACCTGGCCAGCGAGAAGGTCAGCTTCACCGAGGTGATCGCGAACAACCCGACGCTGCGCGCCGTCGACGAGTGGGGCCGGTGACGCCGACCCGCCGCGGCGTCGTCCGGGCCGCCGCGCTGGTCGCGGCCATCACGGTGATCGCCCGGGTGGTCGGGTTCGGCCGCTGGCTGGTGTTCTCCAAGACCGTCGGCGCCGGGTGTCTGGCAGACGCCTACGCGACCGCGAACCAGCTGCCGAACGTGCTGTTCGAGATCGTCGTCGGCGGTGCGCTCGCCGGTGCGGTGATCCCGGTGCTGGCCGGCCCGGTGGCACGTGCCGACCGCGCCGCGCAGGGCCGGATCATCGGAGCGCTGCTGACCTGGTCGGCACTGTTGCTCGCGCCGGTCGCGGCGGCCGCGTGGCTGCTCTCGCGCGCCTACGCGGACACCATGATGGATTCCGGCTGCCCGGGTGCCGCGGCGACGGCCGCACGGATGCTGGCGATCTTCGTCCCCCAGGTCTTCGGGTACGCCGTCGCCGTGGTGGCGACCGCGGTGTTGCAGTCGCACGGCCGGTTCGCGGCCGGCGCGGTGGCACCGCTGGTGTCGAGCGTGGTGGTGATCGCGACGTACGTCGTCTTCGCGCGGCAGGCCCCGCACAGCGACGCGGCGTCGCGTGGCGCGGTGGACCTGCTCGCGTGGGGTACGACGCTGGGTGTGGCCGCGCTCGCGCTCACCGTCCTTGTGCCGATGCTGGCGTTGCGGCTGCCGCTGCGCCCGGTGCTGCGTCTCGACCCGGGGGTCGGCCCGGTGCTGCGCCGGCTCGCGCTCGCCGGACTCGCGGTGCTGGTGGCGCAGCAGCTGACGTTCGTGGTGATCACCTACCTGGCGAACCATCGCGGCACGGACGGCAGTGTCGCGGTCTACACCTGGGCGTACGCGATCTTCATGCTGCCGTTCGCGGTCCTCGCCCAGCCGCTCACCACCGCGGTGTTCCCACGGCTGGCCGCCGCGCACGACGGGGGGACGGGGTACGACGGGCTGGTGGCGGCGTCGGCCCGGGCGGTGCTGCTGGCCGGCGGGCTCGGTGCCGCGCTGCTCGCGGGGACGGCGGTACCGGTGGCGCGCGTGTTCGCGTACGACGACGGGCAGGTGCATGCGGCGACCGCCGCGTCGCTGGCGGACGCGCTGCTGGCGTTCGCGCCGGGCCTGGCCGGGTTCGCGGTGCTGATGCACGCCGGCCGGGCGCTGTACGCACGGCACGCGGGGCGGCCGGTCGCGGTCGTCACCACGCTCAGCTGGGTACTCGCGGCCGTCGCGGCCGTCATCGTCACGGCGGTGCTCGGCGCGGACGACGCGGTGGCCGGTCTCGCCGCCGCGGTCTCGATCGCGATGGTGGCCGGTGGCGTCGCGATCCTGTGGGCGGTACGACGGATCGCCGGCGCCGCGGCCCTCGCGGGAGTGGCGAGAGCGGCGGTCGCCGCGGCCCTCGCGGCGACCGTCGCGGCGGTCGCGGGACGGCTGGCCGCCTGGCCGGCGGCGGACGGCGGCTGGGGGAGCGCGGTGCTGTTCGCGGTGCTGTCCGGACTGGTCGTGGCGGTGTGCTTCGGTGCGACGGTGTGGTGGACCGGCGGCGACATGACCCGGCAGGCCGTGCGGTCGCTGTCCGGCGGCAGGCTGCGCCGCGCCGGTCCGCGCGGGACGGCCTCGGGCGGGAGCGCGGCCGGCGGGACGGAGGCGATGTGAGGATCGGGTTGCTGCTGGCGGAGGCGCGGGGCGGGATCGGGCAGCATGTGGCGTCGCTGGTGCCGCGGTTCGCGGCGGCGGGGCACGAGGTGACGGTGTGCTGCCCGCAGGAGACCGCCGAGCACTTCGGGTTCGACCCCGCGTCGCTGGTGTGGGACCCGGCGGCGCTGCGCGGCTGCGACGTCGTACACGCCCATGGCTACCGGGCCGGCCTGGCCGCGCGCCGGGCGCGGCTGCGCCCGCTGGTGGTGTCATGGCACAACGCCGTACTCGCCGGTGGCCTGCGGGGCGTGGTCATGCGGCTCGGGCAGCGGATGGTGGCGAGGTCCGCCGACCTCACGCTCGGGGCGTCCAGCGACCTCGTGGAGCTGGCCCGGCGTTATGGCGCGAAGGACGCGCGGCTGGCTCCGGTGGCCGCGCCCGCGCCGCCCGAGCACGTGCGGCCGCGACCGGCGACCCGGGCGGAGCTCGGCCTGGGTGACGAGCCGCTGGTGCTGAGCGTGGGACGGCTGGCACCGCAGAAGGACTACCCGACGCTGCTGACCGTCGCGGCGGCGGTGCGCGAGACCCGGCCGGACGCGGTGTTCGCGGTGGCCGGCGACGGGCCGCTGCACGACGAGCTGGCCGCGCGGATCGCCGCCGAGGCGCTGCCGGTGCGGCTGCTGGGCCACCGGGCCGACGTCCGGGACCTGCTGGCGGCCGCGGACTGCTTCCTGCTGACCTCGCACTGGGAGGCGCGGGCTCTCGTCGTACAGGAGGCCATGCAGGCCGGTCTGCCCCTGGTGGCGCGGCCGGTCGGCGGCATTCCCGAGCTGGTCGGTGACGCGGCGCTGCTGGCGCCGGACGCCGCTGGCCTCGCGGCGGCCGTCGAACGGGTGCTCGGCGAACCGGAGACCGCGTCGGCGATGCGCGCCAGAGGCATCGAGGCGGCCGCGAGCTGGCCGGGCGAGGACGACGTCGCGGCCGACCTGCTCGACACGTTCGCCGAGCTGATCGCTTCCGGTGGTTGACAACAGGTAGGCTGGAGGCCCGTGGACAGAGCCTCGATCTCGCATCACACGAAGCACGTATTCGTCACGGGGGGTGTCGCATCCAGCCTCGGCAAGGGCCTGACGGCCTCGAGCTTGGGCGCGTTGCTCACGGCACGTGGCATCCGGGTCACCATGCAGAAGCTTGATCCGTACCTCAACGTCGATCCCGGCACCATGAACCCGTTCCAGCACGGTGAGGTGTTCGTCACCAACGACGGCGCCGAGACCGACCTCGACATCGGCCACTACGAGCGGTTCCTGGACCGCGACCTGTCCGCGGTGGCGAACGTCACCACCGGTCAGGTCTACTCCAGCGTGATCGCCAAGGAGCGGCGCGGGGAGTACCTCGGCGACACCGTCCAGGTCATCCCGCACATCACCAACGAGATCAAGGACCGGATGCTGGCCATGGCCGGCCCGGACGTCGACGTCGTCCTGCACGAGATCGGCGGCACCGTCGGCGACATCGAGTCGCTGCCGTTCCTGGAGGCGGCCCGCCAGGTCCGCCACGACGTCGGCCGCGACCAGGTGTTCTTCCTGCACATCTCACTGGTGCCGTACCTGGCGCCGTCGGGCGAGCTGAAGACCAAGCCGACCCAGCACTCGGTCGCAGCACTGCGCTCGATCGGTATCCAGCCCGACGCCGTCGTCTGCCGCGCCGACCGCGACATCCCGGACGGCGTCAAGCGCAAGATCTCGCTGATGTGCGACGTCGAGGTCGAGGCCGTCGTCGCCGCGGTCGACGCGCCGAGCATCTACGACATCCCCAAGGTGCTGCACGCGGAGGGCCTCGACGCCTACGTCGTACGGCGCCTGAACCTGCCGTTCCGCGACGTCGACTGGACCCGCTGGGACGAGCTGCTGCGCCGCGTGCACCACCCCGCCGACGAGGTCACCGTCGCGCTGGTCGGCAAGTACATCGACCTGCCCGACGCCTACCTGTCCGTCGCCGAGGCGCTGCGCGCGGGTGGGTTCCACAACGACGCCCGGGTGACGCTGCGCTGGATCGCCTCCGACGAGTGCCAGACCCAGGAGGCCGCGGCCAAGCTGCTGCACGACGTCGACGCGGTCTGCATCCCGGGCGGCTTCGGCGTGCGCGGCATCGAGGGCAAGATCGGCGCGATCCGGTACGCCCGTGAGTCCGGCATCCCGGTCCTCGGCCTATGCCTCGGCCTGCAGTGCATGGTGATCGAGGTGGCCCGGCACCTGGCCGGCTTCGAGGAGGCGAACTCGTCGGAGTTCGACCCCGACGCCGAGCAGCCGGTGATCGCCACGATGGAGGAGCAGAAGTCGATCGTGTCCGGTGACGGCGACCTGGGCGGCACCATGCGGCTCGGCCTCTACCCGGCGAACCTCGCCGACGCTTCGATCGTGCGCGGGCTGTACGACGCTGCGCAGGTGCAGGAGCGGCACCGGCACCGGTACGAGGTGAACAACGCGTACCGCGACAAGCTGGAGGAGGCCGGCCTGGTCTTCAGCGGCACGTCGCCGGACAACGAGCTGGTCGAGTTCATCGAGCTGCGCCGCGACCTGCACCCGTACTTCGTCGCCACCCAGGCGCACCCGGAGCTGCGGTCCCGGCCGACCAAGCCGCACCCGCTGTTCTCCGGCCTGATCGCGGCGGCGCTGGAGCGCCAGCGCGAGGAGCGCCTCCCCGTCGACTCGCCGGCTCCCGCCAAGGCGGCGGACGCGGAGGTCCAAGCCGAGGCCGCGCCGGCCGTGGCGGACGCCTGATGCTGGGGCACACCGAGATCCGGTACGGCGACGGCCTGCGCGACGTCACCGAGTCCTGGCCGGTCGGCTCGTCCGAGGTGGTGCTCGAGACCGGCCGGGTGATCTCGATCCGCCGCGACCACGTCCAGCCGCCCGATGCGCCGGCGTTCACTCGCGACGTCGTCGTACATCCGGGTGCGGTCGGTGTGGTCGCGCTGGATGACGCCGAACGGATGCTGCTGGTGCGCCAATACCGGCACCCGGTCGGGCACCGGCTGCTCGAGCCGCCGGCCGGGCTGCTCGACGTGGACGGTGAGGACTACCAGGCCGGTGCCGCCCGCGAGCTGTGGGAGGAGGCCGGCATGAAGGCGGCCGACTGGCGCGTGCTCGTCGACGCGTTCACCTCGCCGGGGATGACGACCGAGTCGCTGCGGATCTACCTGGCCCGCGGGCTCAGCGAGGCCGACGAGGTGTTCGACCGGGAGCACGAGGAGGCCGACATGGAGGTCGTCCGCGCGCCGCTGGCCGACGTCGTACGCGCCGTCCTGGCCGGCGACCTGCACAACCCCACCCTCGTCATGGGCGCCCTGGCCGCCTGGGCCACGCTGCACGGCGAGGGCTTCGACTCCCTCCGCCCGGCCGACGCCCCCTGGCCGGCCCGGGCCCGCTGACGCATGCCGGGCGAGCTGTTGGACGTACCGGCGCTGGTGCGGGCGCTGGGGCTGCAGCCGCACCCGGAGGGCGGCTGGTACCGCGAGACGTGGCGGTCCGGCACCGCGTTCACCCCGGACGGCTACGGCGCGGAGCGGGCCAGCGCGACCGCGATCTACTTCCTGCTCGGCCCGGGGGAGGAGTCGCGCTGGCACCGGGTCCGGTCGGCCGAGCTGTGGCTGTGGCACGCCGGCGGCCCGCTCACGCTCCGGACCGGCGGCACGGGCACGGTGCCGGACGAGACGTCGTACGACGTCACGCTGGGGCCGGACGTGCTCGGCGGGCAGCAGCCGCAGGCCGTCGTACCGGCCGGTGCGTGGCAGTCGGCGCGGCCGGCGGGCGACATGGCGGTTCTGGTGTCGTGCGTGGTGTCGCCCGGGTTCGACTTCGCGGACTTCGAGCTGGCGTGAGGCCGCTCAGGCCAGCTCGAACAGCATGCAGGTCGAGGTGGCGTGGGCGAGGAGCGTGCCGCGCTCGTCGGTGAGGCGGGCCTCGGCGACGGCGGTACGGCGGCCGCGGGAGATGATCGTGCCCTCGCAGCGCAGCAGCCCGGACGAGACCGTCACCGGCCTGATGAACCGGATGTTCAGGTCGAGCGAGGTGTAACCGACACCTGCGGGCAGGGTCGAGTGCACCGTGCACCCGGCGGCGGTGTCGAGCAGTGTCGCGATCACGCCCCCGTGCACCGAGCCGAGCGGGTTGTAGTGGAACTCCGCCGCCGGCGCCTCGACGACCACCCGGCCCTCCTCGGCCTCCAGCCGGTCGAAACCGATCAGCCGCATGATCGGCGGTGGCGGCACCTCGCCCTCGGACATCAGGCGCAGCACCTCCAGCCCGCTGCGCTTCCCGAGCAGCGCGGCATGCTCGGCGGGATCGGTCCACGAGAAGGTGCGGCTCCGGGTCGCGTCCTGGGTCTGCGTCATGAACCCAGCCTCACATCGACTTGCTGGGTCTGTCAACGAGACCTAGCCTGTGACCATGACCACGCACCCGACGTACGACGCGCTGGACTGGTCGGTCGAGAACTGCCCGATCGGCCGCGCGATGGAGATCCTCGGCGAGCGCTGGACCGTCGTCGTCCTGCGCGAGGTCTTCAACGGGATCCGGCGGTACGACGACATGCGCGTCCGCACCGGCATCCCGCGCCAGGTGCTGGCGAACCGGCTGGCCACGCTCGTCGAGCACGGCATCCTGCGCCGCGTGCCGTACCAGGACCCGGGGTCCCGGCAGCGGTTCGAGTACCGCCTCACCGAGAAGGGTCTCGACCTCTACCCGATGCTGGTCGCACTGCGCGACTGGGGTGTGCGCTACCTCGTCGACCCCGACGGCTCACCGCTCGACATCCGCCACCGCGACTGTGACGCCGAGGTCCACACCGAGCTCCGCTGCACCGCCGGCCACCAGCTGACCTCCCCCCGGCAAGCCGTCCCCCGCCCCGGCCCCGGCGCCCACCCCCGCCGCTGAAACCGTCATCGGGCCGTTGTGACCCGGCGTGTCGGCACTCGTCGGGCCCTTCCGACCAGGCCGTCGTACGACGGACGCGCGCGCATCCGAGCCTTGCGCGTGCCAGGAGTTCGCACCCGCGCGTGAGGGTCCGCTCCGCGGGTCAGGGTCAGCACCCCGTCCTGTGGGGGTGTGAACCCTGGCCGGCGGGGCGAGGCCACGGCTTCGTCCCGCCGACCCGGACGACCCCGCGCCGGCACGCCGGCCGTCACCCTTGCGGGTGGTCGCATGGGCCCGATGAACGACGACACGCCGGGTCACAAGGGCCCGATGAAGGTCAGGGGTGGACGGCGTGGGTGATCGCGTCTTCGATGCGGGGGTGGGTGAAGGTGAATCCGGCGTCGAGGAGTTTGCGGGGGACGGCGCGGGTGCTGCCGAGGAGCTCCCAGGCGAAGTCGCCGGTGGCGGCTCGGATCAGCGGGCCGGGGACGGGGAGCAGGGCCGGGCGGTGCAGGGCGGCGGCCAGGGCCTTGGTGAACTCGGTGTAGGTGGCGGGTTCGGGCAGGCAGACGTTGAACGGGCCGGACAGTTCGTTGTGCTCGGCAACGAAACGGACGGCGCGCAGCCAGTCGGGCAGGGAGATCACCGGGAAGTACTGCCGCCCGGAGCCGAGCCGCCCGCCGAGCCCGAGCCGGAACGGCAGCGAGATCAGCTTGAACGCGATCGCGTCCGCGTCGAGCACCACCCCGGTCCGCAGGTACGCCACCCGCGCGCCCGCCTCGACCGCGGGCGCCGCCGCGCCCTCCCACAGCCGCACCACATCGGCCAGGAAGCCCTCGCCGAGCTCGGTGTCCTCGGTCAGCACCTCGTCGCCGCGGTCCTCGCCGTACCCGCCGACGCCGCTCTGCACCAGGAACGCGGGCGGGTTCTCGACGGCCGCGATCGCGCCGGCGAGCGTCGCCGTCGTACGGACCCGGCTCTCCCGGATCTTCTTCTTGTACGACGGCGTCCACGGCCGTCCGATGTTCGCGCCGGCCAGGTTGACCACCAGGTCCGCCCCGGCGAGCACGTCCGGCGCCAGTGACGCGCCGTAGGGGTCCCACCGGTACTCGCCGGCTCCGCTCGGCTCCCGCCGGACCAGGCGTACGACGTCGTGCCCGTCGCGCGTCAGGTCACGGCCGAGCGCCGTACCGAGGAAGCCGGACGAGCCGGCGAGCACCACCCTCACGGGTCTGTCACACGTCGAACTGGCCGGCTTCCAGGCGCTGCTTGACCGCCACCAGGAAGCGCGCGGCGTCGGCGCCGTCGACCAGGCGGTGGTCGTAGGTCAGCGCCAGGTAGACCATCTGCCGGATCGCGATCGTCTCGCCGAGGTTCGGGTCGTCGATCACCACCGGGCGCTTCACGACCGAGCCGGTGCCGAGCATGCCGACCTGCGGCTGGTTCAGGATCGGGGTGTCGAACAGGGCGCCACGGCTGCCGGTGTTGGTCAGCGTGAACGTCCCGCCGGTCACCTCGTCGGGGAGCACCTTGCTGGCCCGGGTGCGGTCGGCGAGGTCGGCGATCTTCTTCGCCAGGCCGGCGATGTTCAGGTCGCCCGCGTTGTGGACGACGGGGACCATCAGGCCGCGCTCGGTGTCGACCGCGATGCCGAGGTGCTCGGCGGCGTGGTAGACGATCTCGCCCTTCTCGGTGTCGATGGACGCGTTCAGGCGCGGGTACTGCTTGAGCGCCTCGACCGCGGCCTTCGCGAAGAACGGCAGGAACGACAGCTTCACGCCCTCGCGCGCCTCGAACTCGGCCTTCTTGGCCTGGCGCAGCCGCGCGATCGAGGTGACGTCGACCTCGACGACGGTGGTGAGCTGGGCCGAGACGTGCAGCGACTCGACCATGTGCGCCGCGATCGACTTGCGGATCCGGGACATCTTCTCGGTCGTGCCGCGCAGCGGGCTGACCACGACCTGCGTGGCAGCCGCGGGTGCGGCCTGCGCGGCCGGGGCCTGCGCGGCGGCCTGCTTCTTCGCCTCGGCGGCGGCGAGCACGTCCTGCTTGCGGATCCGGCCGCCGACGCCGGTGCCGCTGATCTCGGCCAGGTCGACCCCGTGCTCGGTGGCGAGCTTGCGGACCAGCGGAGTCACGTAGCCGTCACCGGTCGGGCGACCGTTGGCAGCCGCCGCCGCAGGCTGCGCGGCGGGGGCGGGCCGCGCGGCGGGGGCGGGAGCCGGCGGCGAGGCCGGGGTCGGTGCCGGCGCGGTCTCGGCCTGCGGGGCCGGGACGACCGGGGTCTGCGGGGCGGGAGCCTCGGCCACCGGGGCCTGCGGAGCCGGGGCAGCGGGAGCGGGCTGCGCCGCGGCCGGTGCTGGCTGCGCGGCCGGTGCGGGCTGAGCGGGGGCGGGCCGGGCCGGGGCGGCGGCCGCGCCCGCGGTGCCGACGATCGCGAGCTCGGCGCCGACCTCGACCGTCTCGTCCTCGGCGACCTTGATCTCGAGCAGCGTGCCCGCGACAGGTGACGGGATCTCGGTGTCGACCTTGTCGGTCGAGACCTCCAGCAGCGGCTCGTCGACGGCGACCGCCTCGCCGACCTGCTTGAGCCAGCGCGTCACGGTGCCCTCGGTGACGCTCTCACCCAGCGCGGGCAGGGTCACCGGCGTACCGGACGCCGCACCGCCGGCCGGAGCCTGAGCCGCGGGCGCGGCCTGCGCGGCCGCGGCGCCCTGGTCGGCTTCCTCCTCGGCGACCGGCTCCGGGTGGGTCTCCGCGTACGCCGCGGCCGAGGTGTACGAGTCCGGTGGACCGTACCCGCCCGCCGGCGCGGCGGGCTCCTCGGCCGGCGCCGCCTGCGCCTCCGGAGCGGCCGGTGCCGCCTCGGCCTGCGGGGCCGGAGCCTCCTGGGCCACCGGGGCACCGCCCGTGCTCTCGCCGGCCTCGCCGACGACCGCGAGCTCCGCACCGACCTCGACCGTCTCGTCCTCGGCGACCTTGATCTCGAGCAGGGTGCCCGCGACCGGTGACGGGATCTCGGTGTCGACCTTGTCGGTCGAGACCTCCAGCAGCGGCTCGTCGACGGCGACGGTGTCGCCGACCTGCTTGAGCCAGCGCGTGACGGTGCCTTCGGTGACGCTCTCCCCAAGGGCCGGCAGGGATACGGAGGTCGGCATGACGGTGGGTGCTCCTTCGATGTTCTCGTCGGTCTCGGGTCAGCCTAGCCCCCACCGGAGGCGCCGGCCGGAACCCTCTCAGTCGTGGAAGTGCAGCGGCTTGCCGGCCAGCGCCATGTGCGCCTCGCCGATCGCCTCGTTCTGGGTCGGGTGCATGTGGACCAGCTGTGCGACGTCGGCCGGGAAGGCCTCCCAGTTGTAGATCAGCTGCGCCTCGCCGATCAGCTCGCCGACCCGCGAGCCGACCATGTGCACGCCGACCACCGGGCCGTCCTTGCGGCGCACGAGCTTCACGAAGCCGGCGGTCTTGAGGATCTGGCTCTTGCCGTTGCCGCCGAGGTTGTAGTTCAGCGTCTCGACCTCGCCGTACTTGTCCGTGGCCTGCGCCTCGGTCAGGCCGACCGACGCGACCTCGGGCTCGCAGTAGGTGACCCGCGGGATGCCGGTCTCGTCGATCACGCCCGGGTTCAGCCCGGCGATCTCCTCGGCCACGAAGATGCCCTGCTGGAAGCCGCGGTGGGCCAGCTGCAGGCCGGGCACGATGTCGCCGACGGCGTACACGCCCTCGACGTTGGTGCGGCACCGGTCGTCGGCGAGCACGAAGCCGCGCTCCATCGCGATGCCCTGCTCGTCGTACCCGAGGCCGTCGGTGACCGGCCCGCGGCCGACCGCTACGAGCAGCAGCTCGGCCTCGATGATGTCGCCGCCCTCGACGGTCACCGCGACGCCGGTCTCGGTGTGCTTGACGCTCTGGAA
>DASXRB010000611.1:0-3582 GCA_036506875.1 Kribbellaceae bacterium
CTCCATGACCCGCCCACCCACCTGAACACTCATCGGGCCCCTTCCGACCCGGCGTGTCGCCACTCGTCGGGCCCGTCCGACCATTCGCATAGGCCGGGACGAGATCAGTTACGTGCGTCCTATGACGGTCGTGCGCGACGACGCGGCGGCCCTCGTCGCGTGGCTGGCGCCTGGCACACCGCTGATCCGGCCGGTGCTGCCCGACGAGCCGGTGTTCGTCGAGGCAGGGTGCGACTAGTCGTCACCCGGGTGCCCTCCACCGTTGCGATGATCGCTTGAGGCGGGTGGACCCCGTTGACACGGGAGCAACCCGTTGGATGGGAGGATCACCCGCGTGACTTCGACAGACGGCCCGTACTGGGAGCCGGGGACGCAGATCCGCTGGATCTACGAGGGCCGCCGGCACGGGATCGACAACGTCCGGCCGATGACCGTCGTGCGGCACGACGCGGACGCGCTGATCGCGTGGCTCGCACCCGGCACCCCGCTGGTCAAGCCGGCGCTGCCGGACGGGCGCGAGGTCCGCACCGCGGGCCTGGAGGAGATGTTCACCGGACCCCGGGTCGCCAAGCTCGCGACCTGGCACGGCGCCGGCGTCCTCAAGGTCCTGCCGGCCGGCAGGCCCTGGTCGATCTGGCACTTCTGGGACGACGACGGCACGTTCGCCGGCTGGTACGTGAACCTCGAGGACCTGCACGTCACCGACGTCGCCGCGCGTACGACGACCACCCAGGACTGCGTCCTCGACCTGTGGGTCACCCCGGACCGGGCGGTGCGCCGCAAGGACGAGGACGAGCTCGAGATGGCGCTCAAGGTCGGCCGGTTCGACGCCACCCGGGTCGCGGAGATCGAGTCGTGGGCCGACGCCGCGGAGAAGGAGATCGCCGCCTGGGGGCCGCCGTACGACCAGAACTGGCGTAACTGGCGGCCCGACCCGGCGTGGCCGTTGCCCGAGGCACCGACCGGCTACAAGATCACGTACGTCGCCGACGAGCTGCGGTGACGGGCGTCTTAGCCCACCCGCTCGTCCAGGAAGTCCTCCCACGTCCGCGTCCCGACGGCCCGCTCGGGGGCGAGGTTCGCGCCGTCCCGGTACGCGCGGTTCGCCTTGCCCGGAAGCCGCAGCGGCATGATCAGCCGGTGCTTGCCGGCGGCCCGCAGGTAGCCGCGCAGGATCTCCTTCAGCTCGTACACCCGCGGCCCGGCGATGTCGGGCACCAGGCCCGCGGGCTCGTCGAGGGCGAGCTCGACGAGCCGGGCCGCCACCTCGCGGGCGTCGACCGGCTGGACCCGCCAGCCGGCCGGCGACGGCACCACCGGCAGCTTCGCCAGCTGCTCGGCCACCGTCAGCGTCAGGTCGTGGAACTGGGTGGCGCGCAGCGTGGTCCACGGCAGCCCGGACTCCGCGATGACCTGCTCGGCGGCCCGCTTGGACGCGAAGTAGCCGAACATCGCGCGGTCGGTGCGGCTGACGACCGGGATCCGGTCGGCGCCGACGACCGAGATGTAGACGATGTGCGGGTGGCCGGCCCTGGCCGCCGCCCGGACCAGGCTGCGGGCCTTGTCCTCGTCGCCCTTGTTGCTGCCGGCGCAGTGCACGATGGTGTCGGCGCCGTCCACCGCGGCCTCGACGCCCTCGCCGGTGGTCAGGTCGCCGGTCACGTACTCGATGCCGTCGCCGGGCTCGCGGCGGCTGCGGCTCAGCACCCGCACCTTGCAGCCGGCATCCACCAGCAGCGGCGCGACGAGGCGCCCCAGGGTTCCGGTGCCTCCGGTGAGCAGGACGGTTGACGTCATGGTCGCTCCAGTCCGGACCGGGGCTTCGTCCCCGGTCACATCAGCAGGTTTTCGTGTGTCAATTTCTGTGACACCCCGCGATCGAGGGATGTGACCGATGGACCATGAGACGTGGATCACCGAGTGTTTCGAGGAGCACCGGCCCCGGCTGCGGGCGGTGGCCTACCGGATGCTCGGCTCGGCGGCCGAGGCCGAGGACGCCGTGCAGGAGGCCTGGCTGCGGCTCAGCCGGGCCGACGCGACCGCTGTCGAGAACGTCCCCGGCTGGCTGACCACGATCGTCGCGCGCGTGTGCCTCAACATGCTGCGCTCGCGGCGGGCGCGGCCCGAGCAGCCTCTGGACGCCACGGTGCCCGACGTCCACCTCGAAGCAGCCGACCCCGAGCGGGAGGCGGTACTCGCCGACTCGGTCGGGCTGGCGCTGCTGGTCGTGCTGGACACGCTGGCGCCGGCCGAGCGGGTGGCCTTCGTGCTGCACGACCTGTTCGCGGTGCCGTTCGACGAGATCGCCCCGATGATCGACCGTTCCCCGGCCGCGACCCGTCAGCTCGCCAGCCGCGCCCGGCGCCGGGTCAAGGGCGGCGACGCGCTGCCCGAGGCGGACCTGGCCCGCCAGCGGGCGGTCGTCGACGCCTTCCTGGCCGCGTCCCGCGGCGGTGACTTCGACGCGCTGGTCGCGCTGCTCGACCCGGACGTGGTGCTGCACGCCGACCGGGCGGCCGGCCCGACTCCCGCGCCGGTCGAGCTGCGCGGCGCCGTCACGGTGGCGAAGGGCGCACGCCTCGCCTCGGAGCGGGCGCGCTTCACCCAGCCGGCGCTGGTGAACGGGTCGGTCGGCCTCGTCATGGCCCCGCGTGGCCGGCTGGTGCTGGTGCTTGCGTTCACGATCGACGGCGACCGGATCACCGGGATGGACGTGATCGCCGACCCGGACCGCCTGCGCGACCTGGATCTCGCCGTACTGGAGGTTTGAGGATCAGTACCAGCCGGTGGCCTGGGAGTGGGCCCAGGCCTTGCAGGGGCTGCCGTACGCGTCCTCGATGTAGTCCAGGCCCCACTTGATCTGGGTGACCGGGTTGGTCCGCCAGTCCGAGCCGTACGCTGCCATCCGGCGGCCGGGCAGCGCCTGCGGGATGCCGTACGCGCTGGACGTCGGGTTGTCGGCGTCGACCTGCCAGTGCGACTCGCGCGTCCACAACTTGTCGAGGCAGTAGAACTGCGAGTCGGCCCAGTCGTGGTCCGGCAGCAGCTTGCGGGCCACCTCCCGGGGCGTCCCCTCGTACTTCTTCCGCTCGGCCTCGAGCCTGGCCCGCTCGGCGTCCCGGCTGAGGCGCTCCTTGCGGGACAGCACACCGGCCTGGCCGAGGGCGTGCAGGCGGGCCGCGGCGGCGTTGCGGGCGGCGCGGCGGGCCTGCGCCACGTCCTGCATGTGCATCCGCGCCTTCGCGATCTGGTCCACCTGGTCGCGGAGCTTCAGCACCTCCAGTGCCAGTTCCTCGTCGGTGGGAACGCGCGCGGCCTCCTTGGCCTTCGCGTTCTTCACCGCGAGCTGGGCCTTGCCGGAGATGGGGTCGCTGGCGAGCGTGGAGCCGCCGTTCTGAAGGAAGACCGAACCGGCCACGATGACCGCCAGCGCCGAGGTGCACGAACCAGCCAGGGCGAAGGTGCTCTTCGCTTTCATTCCGTCCTTCCGGGCCAGAGACCGAGCGATGCACCCCCGCAGTGCAGTGTCGGGGAACGACTATGGTGCAAAAACTCTCAGATCACAAGTGGGTCACGGGGTAT
>DASXRB010000612.1:0-5175 GCA_036506875.1 Kribbellaceae bacterium
GGGCGACTGGGTGTCGATGGCGGTCGTCTCCGACGGCTCGTACGACGTGCCGGAGGGCCTGATCTCGTCGTTCCCGGTGACCACGAAGGACGGCGACTGGGAGATCGTCCAGGGCCTGCAGATCGACGACTTCTCGCGCGCGAGGATCGACGCCAGCACCGCCGAGCTCGCCGAGGAGCGCGACGCCGTCGAGCAGCTCGGCCTGATCTGATTCTTCCGGTACGACGAAAGGGCCGGCGCGGATCCACCGCGCCGGCCCTTTTCGTGTGTTCGCGCGGCCTCGTCTCACGGACTGCCGGCCGTGGTGGCGAGGGTAGCCAAGTAGCCGTCCAGGAGCCGGATCTGCCGCTCGGCCGGGAAGTCCTCCACGCCGAACAGCGCCTGCACGATCAGGCCGAGCACGAAGGACTGGATCGCCGCCGCGGTCTCGTCCGGGTCGGAGGGCGGCAGCTGGCCCAGGCGATGCGCGGCCCGGAGGTGTTCGCGGATCCGCTCCCGGGACCGCGCGTAGCGCGCGGCGTGCCCGGCCGCGAGGCCGGGATCTGCCAGCGCCGCGTCCCAGGAGCTGACCCAGATCCGGTTGTTCGCCGCGCCCTCCGGCGTCAACGGCAGGATGTCGACCAGCGCAGCGCGCAGTGCGGCCAGCCCCTCGGGCGCGGTCGGCCTCGGCCGCGCCGCCCGATGCTCGTCCAGCAGCGTCAATGCGTGCGCGACCAGATCCTTCTTGTTCGGGAAGTAGTGCGTGAGCAGGCCGGTCGTCGCGCCCATCTCGGCCGCGACCGCGCGCAGCGTCAGGCCGGTGAACCCGTGTGCGGCCAGCACCCGCCACACGGCTCCGGACACGTCGCGGCGGCGGGCGTCGTGATCTCCCTTGTGGCGCGACATGCCGGTAGCCTACATTCGCACAACAACTGTTACGTGAATCGGAGGTACGGGTGTTCGCCACCCCGCTGCGCGACAACGCCGAGCTGCGCGCGCTCGAACCGCATCACGCCGGAGAGTTCCTGGCCCACCTGGATCGCGCCCGGGCGCACATCGCGCCATGGGTGGGCGCGGGCTTCGTCGCGGCCGATCTCGACGGCGCTCAGGCGGTGCTCCAGCGCTATGCCGACGGCCGGGCGGCCGACCGGCGGCGCCTCTACGGCATCTGGCTCGACGGTGTCCTGGTCGGCGGCACGATGTTCGTCAGTTTCGACCCCGCGCTCGGCGTCTGCGAGCTCGGCTGCTGGCTCGAACCCGCTGCGGAGCGGCAGGGGCTGATCACCTTGTCGATCGGCGTGATGATCGACTGGGCGTTCCGGGTCCGCGGTCTGAGCCGCGCCGAGTGGCGCACCCTGCCGGACAACACCCGCAGCATCAACGTCGCCAAGCGGCTGGGCATGAGCCTGGACGGCACGCTGCGGCGGCACTCCCCGGGCGCCGACGGCCGCCGGCGCGACCAGCAGGTCTGGTCCGTGCTCGCCGAGGAATGGCGGGCCCCGCAGCCGCCGCAGGACAGCGACGCCGAGGTCAAGGCCGAGCTCGACCGGCTGACCCACGCCTTCCTCGGCGCCTTCACCAACACCGGCGGCGGCCGGCCGGACGTCGAGATCATCCGCGATGTGTTCATCCCGGAGGGAAGGATCACCAGCACCGTCGGAGCCGAGCCCGTGCTCTACGACCTCGACGCCTTCATCGCGCCCCGGCAGCGGATCCTCACCGACGGCACGCTCACCGAGTTCTCCGAATGGGAAGCCGCCGAGCGGACCGAGATCTTCGGCTCGATCGCCCACCGGTTCAGCCAGTACCGCAAGTCCGGGTTCCTCGACGGCGAATGGTTCGAGGGCTCCGGGCACAAGACCATCCAGTTCATCCGCACACCCGCAGGCTGGAAGATGAGCTCCATGGCCTGGGACGACGCCCCCTGAGAGCAAGGTTCGGTCAGCGGGGCAGATCGGGTACGGCGAGTCCCAGCGCGAGGACGACCAGGCCCATGAAGACCAGCAGGAGTACGTCGAACGGCCGGCGCCGGACGCGCAGCAGGCCCGCGCCGTCGTCGGACAGCGTCAGCCGCAGGAAGCCGGCCAGCAGCACCCCGCAGGCGAAGACCACGACACCGGGCCGCCAGCCGTCGAGCGCGCTCACCAGCAAGCCCGCGGCACCCACCGCGGCGGACAGGGCGAGCGGCCACTCCCCGCGTGGCCCGGCCGGAGCGGCCATCAGCGGGCCACTGCGCCGATCGCGGCCGCTTCGGCTGCTTCCACGACGTTGCTGAGCAGCATCGCCCGGGTCATCGGTCCCACCCCGCCCGGCATCGGCGCGATCCAGGAGGCCACCTCGCGCGCGGCCGGGTCGATGTCACCGGTGATCTTGCCGTCCGCGCCGCGGCTGGTGCCGACGTCCAGCAGAACGGCGCCCGGCTTCACCATGTCCGCGGTGATCAGCCCGGCCGAGCCGGCGGCCGCGATCACGATGTCACCGGTGCGGACCACCGCGGCCAGGTCCGTCGTACCGGTGTGGCACAGGGTGACGGTGGCGTTCTCGCTGCGGCGGGTGAAGATCAGGCCCATCGGGCGGCCGGCGGTGACACCGCGGCCGACCACGACGACGTGCCTGCCGGCGATCGGCACGTCGTACCGCCGGAGCAGCTCGACGCAGCCCTTCGGCGTGCACGGCAGCGGCGCCTCCTGGCCGAGCACGAGCTTGCCGAGGCTGTTCGGGTGCAGGCCGTCGGCGTCCTTGGCCGGGTCGATCAGCTCCAGCACGGCGTTGGTGTCGACGCTCTTCGGCAGTGGCAGCTGGACGATGAAACCGGTGCACCTGGGGTCGGCGTTGAGCTCGCGGACCGCCGCCTCGATGTCGGCCTGGGTCGCGTCGCCGGGCAGCTCGACCTGGATCGACGCGATGCCGACGGCCGCGCAGTCGCGATGCTTGCCGGCGACGTACGCCCGGCTGCCGGGGTCGTCGCCGACCAGGATGGTGCCGAGCCCGGGCTGGATGCCCCGCTCGGCGAGCTTGGCGACCCGTGCCGCCAGCTCCTCCTTGATCGCCGCCGCGGTGGCCTTGCCGTCCAGGATCTGCGCCGTCACGAGGCAAGAGTGTGCCACGTCCCGGCGCCTGTGGAATGCATGCGCTCTTGCGATGGTTCCGATAGATAGTTTACTTTTGAACCACTGACCTGAGGAGAGCCGCGATGCCTGCCGTGACCGTGAACGACGTGACCGTCCTGCCGCGGGTCGACCGGCCCGACCCGGCCGTCGTCACCGAGCGGCCGGTCCGCTCCGTGACGTCCGCCCCGGGCGGGTTCGAGGGCGAGGGCTTCCCGGTCCGGCGCGCCTTCGCCGGTGTGGACCTGCGCGACCTCGACCCGTTCGTGCACATGGACCAGATGGGCGAGGTGGAGTACGCGCCGGGCGAGCCGAAGGGCACCCCATGGCACCCGCACCGCGGCTTCGAGACCGTCACGTACATGATCGACGGGATCATGGAGCACCAGGACTCCAACGGCGGCGGCGGCGTGATCACCAACGGCGACACGCAGTGGATGACGGCCGGCTCCGGCCTGCTGCACATCGAGACGCCGCCGGAGCACCTGGTGCTGAGCGGCGGCCTGTTCCACGGCATCCAGCTGTGGGTGAACCTGCCGAAGGCGCTGAAGTGGGCTCCGCCGCGCTACCAGGACATCCGCGGCGGCGACGCGCGGCTGCTGTCCTCGCCGGACGGCGGCGCGCTGATCCGGCTGATCGCCGGCTCGGTCGGTGCGTACGACGGCCCGGGCTCGACGCACACGCCGATCACGCTCGTGCACGCGACCGTCAGCCCCGGCGCGGAGGTCGTGCTGCCGTGGCGCCCGGACTTCAACGCGCTGGTCTACGTCCTGGCCGGTCAGGGCACCGTCGGCGCTGAGGCCCGCCCGGTCCGCAAGGGCCAGCTCGCCGTCTTCGGCCCCGGCGGCTCGCTGCGCGCCGCGGCCGCCGCCTCCCAGCCGCAGGCCGAGCCCGACCTCGACATCCTGATCCTCGGCGGCCGGCCCATCCGCGAGCCCATCGCCATGGCCGGCCCGTTCGTGATGAACACCCGCCTCGAGGTCATCCAGGCCTTCGAGGACTTCCAAGCCGGCCGCCTGGGCACCATCCCCGCGGTGCACGGGTTCCCAGAATCCTGACCATCATCGGGCCCTCGTGACCCGGCGTGTCGCCGTTCATCGGGCCCCTGTGACCTCCGGCCGGCTCACTCGAACAACGTGTGGTGCCCGTCGCCCTCGGCGCGGTGGCGGGCCACGCGTCGTACCTCGACGACGACCGCGTTGACCAGGGCAACCACCGCGATCACCGCGGCGACCACCGCGATCGGCCGGTAGTCATACGCCCACGCCAGCACCGCGATCACCGCCGTCGACAGCACGCCGAACAGCGCCAGCGCGAGACGAAGGTTCAGCGCGCTGTACGGATGGTCCGGGGAGCCGTCGCGCGAGGGGCTCACGGGCCGGCCTCGCGGGAGGCGTTCTCGTGCGCCGGGTGCTCGACCAGGGCGATCACCCGGGTCGCCATGAACCGCGCCGACCGCACCGGCGTGCCCGACCGGGTCACCTCGGCCACCTCGACCACGCCGCGCCCGGTCGACACCTCGACCCGGCGGCCGGCGCGCGTCGCGGCCACCTCGTACACCCGGGTGCCGTCACCGGTGTCGACCACGATCTCCACCCAGTCCCCCTTCATACCTGACGGTTACCCGGACGGACGCTCCGCAATCCAGCGGTCACCGCAACCGCACCGTACGGTCGCCCGAAGTCACCGCGGACCGGATGATCTGGACACCCCGGCGAGGCCGGATCTACCGTCACGAGAAGGGGATCCCCGGCACCCGCCCGCGGGATCAGGGGAGGTTCTGATGTTCAAGTTCACTGGAGTTCTGCGCGTCCTGCCGATCGCCTCGGCGGCCGTCCTGCTCACGATCGGGGCGGCGGCGCCGTACCCGTCGTCGATCCCGCTACCCCACGACTTCGCACCGGAGGGCATCGCGATCGGCACCGGCAGCACGTTCTACGCCGGGTCGCTCAAGGACGGCGACATCTATCGCGGCGACCTGCGCAGCGGCGCCGGCGGCATCTTCGTCGACGCGCCGGCCGGACGCGCCGCGGTCGGCATGAAGGTGGAGGAGCCGCGGCACCGCCTGTGGGTGGCCGGCGGCGCCACC
>DASXRB010000613.1:0-10515 GCA_036506875.1 Kribbellaceae bacterium
AAGTAGGTTCCACCGGCTGCGCCCGCCGAACCGGATCCCTCGCGGTCCGGCTCGGCGGGCGCAGCCGTCTAGCCGGGCAGCCGGTAGCGGTCGCCGGCCAGCGGCTCGACGAGGCCGTCGGCGACCAGGCCGTCGAGGGCCCGCTCGCGCTGTACGGCGTCGGCCCAGGCGAGGTCCAGGTCGTGCTTGGCGACCGGTCCGTGGGCGTCCCGCAGCTCCGCGAGCAGCCGGCCACGCGCCTGCCGGTCGGTGCCGTCGTACGCCTGCCCGCGCCGCGCCGGCCCGTCGTACGGCGGGCTGCCGGCCAGCCGCCACGCGCACAGCCCGCGCACCGGGCAGTCCGCGCAACGAGGCGTCCGCGCGGTGCACACCAGCGCGCCGAGCTCCATCGACGCCACCGCCCACCGCGCCGCCGTCCGCGGATCCCCGGGCACCAGGTCCGCGGCCAGTCGCAGGTCCGCCGCCGTGGCGGACGGTCCCGGCAGCGCGACCCCGGTCACAGCCCGCGCGAACACCCGGCGCACGTTCGTGTCGACCACGGCGTGCCGCTGCCCGAACGCGAACGACGCCACCGCGGCGGCCGTGTACGTCCCGACCCCCGGCAGCGCCAGCAGCGCGGCGTGGTCGTCCGGCACGTCGCCGCCGTGCCGCTCCACGATGGCCGTGGCGGCCGCGTGCAGCCGCAGCGCGCGCCGCGGGTAGCCCAGCCGGCCCCAGGCCCGGACCGCCTCTCCCGGCGGCTCAGCGGCCAGTGCGGCGGGCGTCGGCCAGCGCTCCAGCCAGGCCGCGTACGACGGGAGCACGCGCGCCACCGGCGTCTGCTGCAACATGAACTCGCTGACCAGCACCGCCCACGGCGAGGCCGCCGGATCCCGCCACGGCAGCGTCCGCGCGTTGGCGTCGTACCAGGTCAGGACGGCCTCGTGCAGCGCGGCGGATGCGGCGTTGGATGGTCGGGGGCGCGGCGCGTCATGCATGGCGGACTCGATCCTGCCATTTATCGTGCAGGCATGAGCAGCCTGCTCCATCCGGTCGGGCATCTGCCGGCGAGCGTGTACTGGGTGCGGCGCGGGATCGCGCTGCTCCTGCTGCTCGTGCTGGTCTTCGTGCTGGCCCGGATGTTCGGGGGCGGCGATCCGGAGCCGGCGGCGTCCAGTGCGCCGCTGTCCTCGCCGTCCAGCTCCGCGCCGGCGACGGTGCTGTCCCCCAGCCCGGGCTCGGTCGGCTCGGCCGGGCGGACCCGGTCCACGACGAGCGCCACCACCGCGGGGCCCACGGACGTGCCGACCAGCGGTACGACGGGCCGGCCGTCGCGCGACGACGGCAAGTGCACCGGCGCGATGGTGCACGTTGTCGCCGTACCGGTCGTGCGCCGGGTACTGTCCGGGCGGCCGCTCAACCTGCACGTCCAGCTGTCCACCTCGCGCCGCGACGGCTGCGCGGCCGTCGTCGACGCCACGCGACTCGTCGTCACCGTGACGTCCGGCAAGGACCGGATCTGGACCACCGCGCAGTGCCTCACCGCGATCCCGAAAGCGACCCTGGCGCTGTCACCGGGCAAGGCATCGACGACCACGGTCACCTGGGACGGCCACCGCTCGGCCGCCAAGTGCCCGAAGACGGCCCTCGTCGCCAAGCCCGGCACGTACGTCGTCCAAGCCACCTACGACGGCAACGCGTCCACCCCGCAAGCCTTCAACGTCGTCTGAGTCCGCCTGCTGTCACGGTGGCCGTTCACGGCCTGTCACCTCGCGGAGGACTTCGGCTACCGCGACGCCGGCGAGATGACCACTGAGTTCAGGACGACCGAACCGTTCGACGTGCGGGTCACCCTCGACGACCTCTACTGACCCGCTGCCCGCGTTCCGGGATCAGGCTCAGACGTAGCGTTCGAGGATGCTGGACTCGGCGAGGCGGGACAGGCCCTCGCGGACGGTGCGGGCGCGGTTCTCGCCGACGCCGTCGACGGTCTGCAGGTCGTCGATGCTCGCGGCCAGCAGCTTCTGCAGGTGGCCGAAGTGGTCGATCAGCCGGTCGATCACCGCGCCCGGCAGGCGTGGCACCTTCGCCAGCAGCCGGTAGCCGCGCGGAGTCACGGCAGCGTCGAGCTGCTCGGCGCCACCGAGCTGGAGGGCACGGGCGACCTGGCCGATGTCGAGCAGGTCGGTCGGGCTGACCGCGTCCAGCTCGGCGAGTACGTCCTCGGCGGTCTTGGAGCGCCGTCCCGCGGCCGGCGGCAGGTAGTCGCGCACCACGAGCTCGCGCTCGCCGGCGACGCCCGCGACCAGCTCGTTCAGCTGCAGGGTGAGCAGCCGGCCGTCGGTACCGAGCTCGATCACGTAGCCGTCGATCTCGGCGGCGATGCGTCGTACCATCTCCAGCCGCTGCGCGACGGCGGCGACGTCGCGGACGGTCACCAGGTCCTCGATCTCCAGCGCGGACAGCGTGCCGGACACCTCGTCGAGGCGCAGCTTGTACCGCTCGAGGGTGGCCAGGGCCTGGTTCGCGCGGGACAGGATGGCGCCGGAGTCCTCGAGCACGTAGCGCTGGTCGTCGACGTACAGCGCGATGATGTGCATCGACTGCGACACCGAGATGACCGGGAAGCCGGTCTGCCGGGCGACCCGGTCGGCGGTGCGGTGCCGGGTGCCGGTCTCCTGGGTCGGGATCGACGGGTCGGGCATCAGGTGGACGGCGGCGCGCAGGATGCTGGTCACGTCGCGGTCGAGGATGATCGCGCCGTCCATCTTGCTGAGCTCGCGCAGGCCGGTGGCGGTGAACTCGATGTTGATGGCGAAACCGCCGGTCGAGATGGCGTCCACCGTGCGGTCGTGGCCGACGACGAGAAGCGCACCGGTACGGCCGCGCAGGATGCGTTCCAGGCCCTCGCGCAGCTCGGTGCCGGGCGCGACCGCTGCCAGGGTCGCGCGCATCCGGGCGTCGGTGCTGTTCTTGTCGAGGTTCGCCACGAGCACCGATTCTATGCGCGCTCGCCGGTTCTGCGGACGTTCATCCGGCAGACCGGCGCTGCGCGTTAGTGATTCACGGGCACCGGACGACCTGGCCGGCGTAGGCCAGGCCGCCGCCGAACCCGAAAAGCAGCACCGGCGCGCCCTTCGGGATGGCACGCTGCTCGACCAGCTTCGACCAGGCCAGCGGGATGCTGGCGGCCGAGGTGTTGCCGGAGTCGACCACGTCCCGGGCGACGACCGCGTTGACCGCGCCGAGGCGCTTGGCCAGCGGCTCGATGATCCGCAGGTTCGCCTGGTGCAGCACCACCCCGCCCAGGTCCTCCGGGGCGACGCCGGCCTTCTCGCAGACCTGCTTCGCGATCACCGGCAGCGCCGTGGTCGCCCAGCGGAACACCGCCTGGCCCTCCTGGGCGAAGGTGCCGTCCCGGCCCTCGATCCGGACCGCGTCACCCATCTCCGGCACCGAGCCCCAGACCACCGGGCCGACCTCCGGCTCGTCGGAGGCGACCAGGACCGCGGCCCCGGCGCCGTCGCCGACCAGCACGCAGGTGGAGCGGTCGGTCCAGTCGGCGAAGTCGGTGAGCTTCTCCACCCCGATCACCAGCGCCTTGGTCGCGGCACCGGCGCGGATGGCGTGGTCGGCGGTCGCGAGCGCGTGGCTGAAGCCCGAGCAGGCGACGCTGACGTCCAGTGCCGCCGGCGACGAGCCGATGCCGAGCCGGGCGGCCACCCGGGCGGCGATGTTCGGCGACCGGTCCAGCGCGGTGCAGGTGGCGACCACGACGAGGTCGATCTCGTCCGGCTCCAGGCCGGCGTTGGCCAGCGCCTTCCCGGCGGCGTGCGCGGCCATCGAGTCGACCTGCTCGTCCGGCGCGGCGACGTGCCGGGTGACGATGCCGACCCGGCTGCGGATCCACTCGTCGGAGGTGTCGACCATGGTCGCGAGCTCGTCGTTGGTGAGCACGCGGGTCGGCTGATAGTGGCCAAGGGCAACGACTTTGGATCCGGTCATGCCGTTCAGGCTAACCGTTGATGCCGGCCGCCAGCAGCGCGTTCCGGATGTCGGCCGCGGGGTGGACCTTGAGCCCGTACTTGTTCTGGATGTCGATCGGCTTCATCTCGCGCGACCAGTTCGGGACCTCGGCCGGGATGATCGCCTTGGTGAAACCGAGCCGGGCCGCCTCCGCGAGACGCTTCTCGAGCCCGCCCACCCGTCGTACCTCACCCGCCAGGCCGACCTCCCCGATCGCCACCAGGCCGCGGTGTGCCGCCATCCCGAAGGCGGACGAGGCGACCGCGATCGCCACCGACAGGTCCACCACCGGTTCGTTGATCCGCACCCCGCCGACAGTCGCGACGTACACCTCCTGGTCCTGCAGCCGCACGCCCACCCGGCTGCCGAGCACGGCGAGCACCATGGCGACCCGGCTGGACTCCAGGCCCGACGTCGTACGGCGCGGCTGCGGGGCGCTGGACGGGCCGACCAGGGCCTGAACCTCGGCCAGCAGCGGGCGGCGGCCCTCCATCATCACGGTCACACAGGTGCCCGGCACCGGCTCGGTGTGCCGGGACACGAACAGGCCGGTCGGGTCGGTGACCTCGACGATGCCGGTGTCGACCAGGTCGAAGCAGCCGACCTCGTCGGCCGGGCCGAAGCGGTTCTTGGTGGCGCGGACCATCCGGAAGCCGGAGTGCCGGTCGCCGTCGAAGGCGAGCACCACGTCGACCAGGTGCTCCAGCATCCGCGGGCCGGCGATCGCGCCGTCCTTGGTGACATGGCCGACCAGCACGACGGCGATGTTGCGCTCCTTGGCCAGCCGGACCAGGGCGCCGGTCACCTCGCGGACCTGGGTGACGCCGCCGGGCGCGCCGTCGACCTCGGGGTGCGCGACGGTCTGCACCGAGTCGACGACCAGCAGCGCGGGTCGCACGGCGTCCACGTGGCCGATCACCGCGGACAGGTCGGTCTCCGAGGCCAGGAACAGGTCGTCGACGAGCGCGTCGGTCCGCCCGGCCCGCAGCCGGACCTGCGCGGCCGACTCCTCGCCGGACACGTAGAGCGTGCGCTGCCCGGACCGCGCCGACCGGGCCGCGACCTCCAGCAGCAGCGTCGACTTGCCGACCCCCGGCTCGCCGGCCAGCAGCACCACCGCGCCCGGGACCATGCCGCCGCCGAGCACCCGGTCCAGCTCGGCCAGGCCGGTCGGCCGGGACTCCGCCTCGACCGCGCTCACCTGCGCGATCGGCGTCGCCGGCGTGGTGACCGGGCCGGCGGCGACCCGGGCGGCCTTGGGCGCGCCGACCTCGACCACGGTGCCCCAGGCCTGGCACTCGCCGCAGCGGCCGATCCATCGTGCGGTCGTCCAGCCGCACTCGCCGCACTGGTAGGGGGACCGGCCGGTCTTGGCCGCTGCTTTCGCCATGGCCGCCACAGTAGGCAACGGCTCGGACAAGTTCTGCCACGCCGAGCGAACGTTTCGGCGACTCGCGGCATCCAAGTGTATGAGCGGTGTCACATCGGCGGCACCGGGCCGCCGACGGCGCCCGCTCGTGACAGGGAGGGGTCCCATGCAACACGCACTTGCCACCACTCGACGGGCCACGGTGTTCGCCTTCGTGCTCGCGAGCCTGCTGGCGGCCTTCGCCAGGCCGGCGTTCGCGGCCGCGCCCGCCAACGACACGTACGGCGGCCGGGTGACCGTCGGCGCACTGCCGTACACCGCGACCCTGGACACGTCCGAGGCGACCGCCGACGCCGACGACGCGGACATCAACGCCGGCTGCGGTGCTCCGGCCACCGACGCCAGCGTCTGGTACCAGGTGACGGCCGCGACCGACACCGGGCTCGTCGCCGATGTGTCGAGCTCCAGCTACTCGGCCGGCGCGATCGTGGCCACCGGCTCGCCGGGCGCCTGGAACGTACTGGCCTGCGCGCCGGGCACCGTCGGCTGGTCGGCTGTCGCGGGCGAGACCTACACGATCCTCGTCATCGACGACCAACTCGACGGGGGCGGCAACGGCGGCACGCTCAACCTCACCATCGACACCACCCCGCCGCCGCCGTCGGTCCACATCACGGTCGACCCGGTGGCGAAGTTCTTCAAGGACGGGTCGGCCCTCGTCAGCGGCACGGTGAACTGCACCGGCCAGGCCGACTTCGCGTTCGTCGACACGTTCCTGTCTCAGAAGGTCGGCCGGTTCATCATCAGCGGCGAGAGCGCGACCGACATCGCCTGCGACGGGGTCACCCGGCCGTGGAGTGTGCAGGTGGTCGCGTCCAACGGCGTCTTCAAGGGCGGGAAGGCCGCCACCGTCACCTTCGCGCTCGCCTGCGGGACCTTCGACTGCGGGTTCGACTTCGTGGAGCGGACCGTCCTGCTGAAGGGCTCAAGCTCCTGACGGAGTGCTCCTGACAGAGTGTGTGCTGCCCGGGACCGCCGTCCCGGGCAGCACGCCGGTGCTCGGTCGTGATTCGGGAAGTTCACGGTTGCGTGTAGATCGCAACGTCCGGCGCCGGATCGCCGTCCTCGGGGCATGACGAAGCGAACTCCCGCGGCGTTCGCCGCCGCCCTCGTACTGATGACAGGTCTGTCCGGCTGCGGGGACGAGGCCGCGCCGTCGTCCGGCGGCCCGCTGGACGCCGAGACGGTCTCCTTCACCGGCGACGCGCACGCGCCGCAGCGGACGCCGACGCTATCCGCCGAGCAGCAGGGCAAGGTGTACGTCGTCGTGAGTGCCACCACCGGCTGCCGCCTCGCCGAGTCCGCCGTACTGTCCCGGGTCGGCGACGACCTCCAGGCCAGCTTCGAGGGCGGCCAGGACCGCCCGGAGTGCCTGCGTCCGTACACCGCCGAGGCCAGGTTCTCGGTGCCCGCCGAGCAGGTCCGGGGCGTGCGCACCGTGCAGGGTCAGACCCCGCAGCCGGCCGCCACCCCGGCCCTGCAGACGGGCTTCCTGCGGCTGGGCACCCTGCGCGGCAAGCCGGCTGTCGAGACCGCCGAGCTCGGGTCGGGCGCGACCGCGATGTACGACGCGCTGCGCCGCGCCGGCGCGCGCGATCTCGCTCAGGTGAAGGCCCTGCTGGACCGGAAGCCGGCCGCGGGTCACCGGGGCTTCGCGTACGTGCTGAGCGGCTGCGCCGAGACCGGTGCGGTGCTGACGGTGTCGCCCCGGGCCCTCACCGCCAAGCTGACCGGCGGCAGCGGAGCGCAGTGCGTCGCGGCGGCGTACTTCCTGGCGACCTTCGACGTCCCGGCCGCCGGCGTCGCCGCCGGCGCGCGGCCGGTCGTGGGCCGGTAGCCGTCGCTCAGAAGTCGCGGGACCACAGGTTGACCGCATAGTCGACCTCGGTCCCGCGGTGCTCCGCGACGACCCGCTCGGCGACCTCCGGCCGGAACTCGATCCGTACGACGGCCTCCAGGTCGGCGCGCGTCTCGAAGCTCCACCGCAGGTCGAGCGGGGTACGACGCCAGCCGCGGGCGGACCAGAACCGCTCCACGGCCTCCGCGTCGTACCCGGGGAACGCCTGCTGGAACCAGCCGCCGAACGTCGACCGGGTGGCGTCGTTGTCGATCACGAACGCGGTGCCGCCGCGCCGCATCACCCGGTCCAGCTCGGCCAGGCCGGGCTCGCAGCCGGGGCCGAAGAAGTACGCCCACCGCGCGTGCGCCACGTCCACGGACGCGTCCCGGACCGGCAGCCGCTGCGCGGTGCCCTGCCGGACCGCGACGTTGCGGAGACTCGCCGTACGACGGATCGCCGCGGCTGCCAGCTTCTGGTGCGGCTCGACCCCGGTGACGGTGCGCGCGACGGCCGCGAAGCGAGGGAGGTGGAACCCGGTGCCGCAGCCGATGTCGAGCATGTCGGCCCCGGCCCAGTCGCGGATCGCGCGCATCGCGGTCTCGATCACGCCGTCGGGGTCGACGGCCTTGTTCTCGAGCTCGTAGACGGCGGGGTTGTTCCAGATGTTCGGGCTCGGGATGCTCCCCGGAGCGACGCTGTGCACGGGAGCCACGGTACGAGGCTCGAGCGGAGTTTCCCGGGCGGGTGGTGCAACTTGCACATCGATAGCGATGTGGCACACCGCTGGCGATGTGAAGACTCCGCCCGAGTTCCCGAACACCATCACCCCGGACTGCAAGCCCTGTGGACAAGCTCGGTGGCGTGGCCCGTCGCTGCGGCATGATGTCACCGTCGGTAGGGCAGTTGTTGACAGCCGGTGTCCGCTACGAGAGGCGAGTTGCATGAACGGGGTCGGGCCGCGGATGCGGTGGGCGGCGAGCGCCGTCCTCGCGGTCGTGGCGGTCTGGCTGGTCCTCTCGTTCACCCGTGGCGACGGCCGGTCCGCGCCACTCGCGGCCGAGGATACGGGGACGGCTCCCACGCCGGCCGGGCCGACGCCCGGTTCTGCGTCTGCGTCGCTCGCGCAGCACGGTGCGCCGCTGCGTCCCGATGCCGCGAAGGGACCGGGGGTCGCTTCCGCGGAATCGTTCGTGCGCTTCTACTTCGCCGAGGCGGCGAACTACCTGAAGCTGACCGGGGACGGGGCGGCGGTCCGCGTGGCCAGCTCGCCGGCGTGCCGTCCGTGCGGGGAGGACGTGGCGATCTTCGCCCGCACGAACGGCCGCAACCACCGCCTGATGGGCGACTACCTGTGGAAGGCCATCGAGGTGCGCGCCGTGCGGATCACCGGGGCGCGTTCGGCCGCGGTGGACGTCGACCTCCGCCGCGGCCGGCACATCGCGATCGAGAAGCCCGGCGCGAAGCCGACCAGCTATCCCGGCGGCCCGGCAAGCCTGACCGTCACGCTGGTCGCGGTCGGCGGCGACTGGCAGATGTTCGACATGGCCCTGCGAGTAGGAGAACCAACCTGATGAACCGAGCACTCGCCGCGAGCCTTTCGCTCGTCGCCGCCATCGCCCTCGCGGGCTGCGACGGCAAGTCAGACGCTGCTCAGTCGTCGGGTCCACCCAGCTCGACACCTTCGGTCGCGGCGACGACAACCCCGAGCGCGACGCCATCAGCCTCTCCGACGCTCAGGCCACCGACCCCTCCGGCGGCCGCACTTGGCGGCCTGACGGTAACGGCCGCTGAGTCCTTTGCTCGCTTCTATTTCCAAACTCTGGACTATCTGACGGTTACCGGAGATGCTGCGTCAGCGCGGCGGTGGGCGGACAAGAGCTGCATTGCGTGCAAGACGCTTATCGGCCACTACGAGGCGATCTACAAAGCAGGCGGATCGGTAACCGGCGACGCCGCAAGCCAGGTCGTCCAAGTGTCCCAAGTCAGGCTGATCCGGCATGACACGGCTGCCGTTCTTCTCAAGGTTCGCGAAGGCAAGACTGTCGAGCGGACCAAACGCGGCGGTGCGCCAACGACCTATCCAGCCGGCACTTTGACCTGGGATCTGACGCTCGCTGCCGCCGGAAGTCATTGGACGATGTTCGAGATGGAGACGAAATGAGGCGCAGCATGCTCTGCGCGGCGGCGTTAGCGCCAGTCGTTGGTCTCCTGGCGTGCTTATCGGCTCCGTCCTGGGCGGCTTCAGAGACTGCTCAACATGCGAGCCCGATGTCAGTCAGGTTTGACGATCCGCCCCCGGCCGTCACGACCACGCGAATGGGTGCGCAAATCCGAGCGCTCAAGAAAGACGTGCACGCGAACGGCGTCGATCGTCGGAAGGAGGACCAGTTCCAGCGCCGGTCGACGAAGACTGTGCGGACCGAGAAGCCGTTGAGCTTGCAGGAGAAGGCGCGGGTGTTGGCTTTGAAGCGGGCCAAGTGCCTGGCGGCGTTGCGGGAGGCGTCGCGGTTGTACCGGATCGGGGCGACAGGTTCGCACCTTTCGGCGGACCACTGCTCGATCATCAAGGACCCGGTCAAGACGCAGCCCGTTGTGATCACGTCCGAGGTCGTGCTGACCGAGGTGAAGCGGGTCAGGTTCCCGTCGTCGGTCGTGCACATCCAGCCGCGTGGGCGGACGCTGGTGAACCTCGACACGTACGTCTACGCGGACCCGAAGCTGTTCGACAAGCCGGTCCCGATCGCCGGCCAGATCGTGCGGATCCGCGCGACCCCGTCGTACACCTGGCACTTCGGGGACGGCACCAGCCTGACGACCGCGGACGCCGGCGGGCCGTACCCGGACGGCGACGTCACGCACAAGTACCTGAGCCGCGGCACGGTCGTCGTCAGCGTGACACTCGACTACGACACCTGGTACCAGCTGCCCGGCGCTGACTGGGAGCAAGCCGGAACCGTCGAGATCCCCGGACCGGGCACGCCGCTGCTGGTGTGCGAGGCCAAGGCCGTGCTGACCGATCCGGACAACCCGGAGCCGTACGACACCACGCCGGCCTCGTCCGACTCCTGCTCGTGACGGACCCGTCCCGCTCGGGCGCGCCAGACTCCGGCGCGCCCGGCCGGCACCAGCTAGGCAGCCGCCACGGGCACGTCCCGCGGGCCGCGCGTGGCGACCGCGAGGACGGCGACCGGGAAGAGAAGCAGGCCGCACAGGATGGCGAGCCAGTGGAACCCGTACGCGC
>DASXRB010000614.1:0-2779 GCA_036506875.1 Kribbellaceae bacterium
AGCCTCTTACAAGCCCTTCCGGACGCCCGACGAGCCGGCACGCCTGGTCGGCGGCGACCTCGCCCTGTTGCTCGGCGAACGGTTCGCGAGCCCGCGCAGGCCCACCGGCGTGGTCACCTTCCTGGTCGCCGACATCGACGGCGACGGGCAGCCGGCGGCCGGCGCCGAAGACGGCGCGCCAGCGCGGTACGACCTGATGCGGACCGCCATCGCCTCGCACGGCGCGTACGTCTTCCACAGCCTGGAAGGGGCCTTCTGCGCCGCGTTCGCCCAGCCGTCGGATGCGGCCTTGGCCGCCTACGATCTGCGGCGCGCGTTGACCACAGCCGAACGGGGCGAGCTCGGGCCGGCGGCGGTGCGCGTGGCGTTGCACAGTGGGGTGGCGGAGTTGCGCGACGACGGCTACGTCGGGGTGGCGCTGCAGCGTTTGGCCAGGCTGCTGGGTGCCGCGCGCGGCGGTCAGGTGCTCCTATCGGCGGCGGTCGTCGGCCTGCTGGGAGACCCGCCTCCGCCGCCGCTCACGCTTCGGTCGCTCGGCGTGCACCGGCTTTCCGACCTGACGCGGGCCGAGGAGATCCACCAACTGGTCATGCCGGATCTGCCGTCGGACTTTCCGCCGCTGCGGACCCTCGACCGGCGCCGCCATAACCTGCCGGTCCAGCTCAGCAGCTTCGTCGGCCGGGAACGCGAGCTGGCCGACGTGAAACGAGCGCTTGCCGACGGGCGTTTGGTGACCCTGACCGGTGTCGGCGGGTCGGGAAAGTCGCGCCTTGCCCTGCAGGCCGCCGCCGACCTCGTGGACGATCTACCCGACGGTGCGTGGCTGGTCGAGCTGGCGCCGCTCACCGAACCGGAACGGGTTCCCTCGGCGGTCGCCGCCGCGCTCGAGATTCCCGAGGATCCGCACCGGCCCCTCATCGAGACCCTCGCCGACGAGCTGCGGTCCAAACGCCTGCTCGTGCTGGTGGACAACTGCGAGCACCTCCTAGCCGCGTCCGCCCAGCTGATCGCCACTCTGTTGCAGGCCGCGCCTGGCCTGCGCGTTCTCGCCACCAGTCGAGAGGCACTGACGGTGCCGGGCGAGGTCATCCTCCCGGTGTCGCCGCTCCCCGTTCCCCCCGAGGGAACCGACGCCTCGGCGCTGGCTGATTTCCCGGCCGTCCGCCTGTTCGCCGAACGGGCGACGGCGGTGCGTCCCGAGTTCACGCTCACCGCCGCCCACGCCGCGGCCGTGGTGCAGATCGTCACGCACCTGGACGGCATACCGTTGGCGCTCGAGCTCGCCGCGGCCCGCGTCAAGGTGTGCTGTCCGTCGAGCAGGTCGCCGCCCGTCTCGCGGACCGTTTCCGCCTGCTCAGCGGCGGCGCCAGGACCGTCCTGCCACGGCAGCAGACGCTGCCGGCGGCGATGGACTGGAGTTACGACCTGCTCGCGCCGGAGGAGCGCGCACTGCTGCGGCCTGTCGGTGTTCGGGGGCGGCTGGACCGTCGAGGCGGCGGAGACCGTCTGCTCCGGTGACGGCGTCGACACCCTGGACGTCCTCGACCTACTCGGCAGGTTGGTCGACAAGTCGCTGGTGCTCGTGGTGGAGGGCACCGACGAGAACCGGTACCGGCTGCTGGAAACGGTCCGCCAGTACGGGAATGGCCATCTGGCCGATGCGGACGAGAGCACTACGACACGCACGGCGCACCGCGACTGGTGCCGTTCGACGGTGGAGGCCGCCGCCGTCCATGTACGGGGCGGCGAGGAGCAGGCACGCTGGCTGGAACGGCTCGAGTCTGACCACGGCTCGCGGCCAAGCTGACGAACGACGACCTCGCCCGGGCGGTGCAGCTGGGCATCGAGTACGACCGCCGCATGGCGGCATCGACTGGACCTACGTCGACCGCGACAGTCTCGCGGCCCGGGTCAAGGGGAACGCGGAAGAGGCGCTGGCCGAGCACCCGGCGATGCTGGCCCGCCTGCTCGGATGACGGCTGACAGGAGGCGAAGGTGGACGTCACGGCTTTGGGCTGGCTGGGTACGCGCACCCGGCATGCCGCCGCGTTGGCTGACTTCTACGGTGACTACTTGGCCTGCCGTTGGTCCTGCATGAGCCGGGCTTCTGGGTGTTCAAGATGCCTACCGGCTATAACGTCGAGGTGTTCGAGGTCGCGCGTCCGGGCAAGGACCACTTCGACACCGGGCCTGTCGCCGGGTTCGCCGTCCGTGACCTGCCGGCCGCCGTCGAGCAACTCCGGTCCGCCGGGCGTGGAACTGCTGGGCGAGCCCGGGCCGACGTGGCAACACGTCCGGGGTCCCGACGGCAACGTCTATGAGCGTGTCGCCGAGGCCGCGCAGTAATGTGCGTGGCGCGGCCGGCGGGCAGCCCTTTCGATTGACGGACAGCACGGTGCTGGCGTGAGCGCCCAGTGGCTGTGTGCCCCGACGATGGCCGTGCCATCGATGGGCGGCCCGTGGTGTTAGCCATCTCGAAGAGCTGCGGCTGCCCGTTTCGGCCGTTGGCACTGAGCCGGTGGTGGCGCCGCCCACCGGGCGGCGCCACCGATCGTCGCGGCTGGTCAGGCCCAAGTCACGAACGTCACGAGTGCCTCACCGCGACCGAGATCGCGGACGTAGACCGAGTGGCCGTGCGCCCGGGAGCCGCGGACCAGCCGGCCCCACGACGCGGGGCCGTCATCGGCCGCCGACGGGCCGCTCGCCGCGGCGGCCGCGCCCACCGTAGAGGTCGAGTCGAGGTGTGAGTAGATGATCACGAGCTCGTCGTAGTCGTGCT
>DASXRB010000615.1:0-10352 GCA_036506875.1 Kribbellaceae bacterium
CGGCGTACGCCTTCGCGCTCGGCTACACGCTGCGGCGGCCCGCGGAGGTCACCCTGATCACCTACGCCGGCGGTACGGCGGTGGGCCTGCAGCCGGTGCTGTTCCAGCCGTCCGGACACGTGGCGGTGGGCGCCTATGTGCCGATCGGGTGAGTTGGTGCCTCGTCAGGAAACGTTCGGCACGTTTAGCGGCGGCCCAGACGCCCGCTGGCGGCGTTGTCGTCGTCGCGCGATGCGCCGCATCGCTCTCCTCCTCCGCCTTGCCAGCGAACGCCTGGACCGCCGCTAAACGTGCCGAACGTTTCTTGACGAGGCACTAGTGCCTCGCGTCCAGTAGCGTTCGTGGTTGCCATGACTGCTCTCGCCGCCCCGCCGCTGCCGGGCCTCCTCGTGCCGCTGTCCATCCCCAGCCCGAGCCAGGGCGTGTGGCACCTCGGCCCGGTGCCGATCCGTGCCTACGCTCTGTGCATCGTGGCCGGCATCTTCGCCGGCTACTGGCTCGGCCGGCGCCGCTGGGTCGCCCGCGGCGGCGACCCCGAGGTGATCGGCGACATCGTCATGTGGGCGGTGCCGTTCGGCCTGGTCGGGTCGCGGATCTACCACGTGCTCACCGACTACGAGCTGTACTTCGGGTCCGGGAAGCACCCGATCGACGCGCTGAAGATCTGGCACGGCGGCCTCGGCATCTGGGGCGGGGTCGCGTTCGGCGCGCTCGGCGGCTGGCTGGCGTGCCGCCGGCACAAGGTGTCGTTCCTGGCGACCGCGGACGTGCTCGCGCCCGGCGTCGTGCTGGCGCAGGCGATCGGCCGCTGGGGCAACTACTTCAACCAGGAGCTGTTCGGCCGGCCGTCGACGGCTCCGTGGGCACTGCGGATCGACCTGGCGCACCGGCCGGAGGGCTTCACGCAGTACGTGACCTTCCACCCGGCGTTCCTGTACGAGTGCCTGTGGGACCTCGGCGTGATGGCGGTCGTGCTGCTCGCCGACCGCCGGTTCAAGCTGGGCGGCGGACGGGCGTTCGCCGTGTACGTCGCCGGCTACACCGCCGGCCGCGCCTGGATCGAGAGCCTGCGCATCGACTCCGTCAACCACGTCGCGGGCCTGCGCCTGAACGTGTGGACCTCGATCATCCTGTTCATCGCAGCCGTCGCCTTCTTCGTGTTCAGCGCCCGCCGCTGGCCCGGCCGCGCCCCGCTGAAGACCGAGACCGAGCCGACCGCCGCCGAGCCGACCGCGGCCGAGGCGGCCGGAGCAGCGGCGGAGCCGGCCGGGGAAGCTGCCGTTCCGGACGAGGCAGAAGCCTTGGAGGACGAGCCTGACGCGACGCCGGCCGAGCCGGACGTCGTACCGGAAGAGGCTGAGGCCGCGCCGGCCGAAGCCGAAGTGGTACCGGAGGAAGCCGACGCCGTACCGGAGGAAGCGGGTGCGGGGGAGAAGCCGGACGACGGGGAGAGCCCGGAGGCTGTGCGGACGGATGAGCACACCGGCTAGCGCCGCACACGACCACCACCACCGCGACGTCACCGGTGGGTGGCTGCGACCCGCCGTGTTCGGCGCGATGGACGGCCTGGTGTCGAACTTCGCGCTGATCGCGGGCATGGACGGCGGTACGGCGTCCGGCTCGCGGGTCGTCGTCCTCGCGGGCCTGGCCGGGCTGGCGGCCGGCTCGTTCTCGATGGCGGCGGGAGAGTACACCTCGGTCGCCAGCCAGCGCGAGCTCGCTCTCGCCGAGATCGAGCTGGAGCGCCGCGAGATCGCCGAGCACACCGCCGCCGAGAAGGACGAGCTCGCCGACGCCTACCGCGCCAGGGGCATCGCCCCCGACCTGGCCGACGAGATCGCCAGCCAGGTCCACAACGACCCGGACAAGGCCCTGGAGGAGCACGTCCGCACCGAGCTCGGCATCGACCTCAACGGCCTGCCGTCCCCGCTGCTGGCCGCGGGCTCGTCGTTCCTGTCCTTCGCGGTCGGCGCGATGCTGCCGGTGCTGCCGTACCTGCTCGGCGCGGCCAACGTCGTACCGGCCCTGGTCGTCTCGCTGCTCGCCCTGTTCGCCTGCGGCGCGGTCGTGAGCCGTGTCACGGCCCGCTCCTGGTGGTACTCCGGCCTGCGCCAGCTCCTCCTCGGCGCCCTCGCCGCCGCCGTCACCTACGCCATCGGCACCGCCGTCGGCACCACCCTCACCTGAATCCGGCAGCCGTTGGGCCCTCCGGGTCCTACCCGGGCACGCCCTCATGAGCGAGAGAGCGTTTTCCCGGCCGCTCGGATCCGTAACCGGGCTCATGAAGCCGACCGCCGCCACCGCTTCGTGTGCACGAATCCGCAGGGCCGACTCCGTGTGTTCGCAGACTCCCGCGGAGACCGGCCGGGCGACGTGGATTCACGCACACATCAAGTGCGGTTGAAGTGGATTCGCGCACGCGCAAAGCCGACCTGGCGATTCGCGAACACGCTCGGGACGCACCAGCAGTTCGCGTGGGGTCCCACAACGGCTGCGGGTTACCACCTCTTGTAACTGTGGGTAACCAACTGTTCGTATGGCGGCCCACGCGAAAGTGTGACGGCCGCCGGGAGGTGGGATGTGTCGTGCCGGTGGGGGTGGCGGATGAGGTACCCTCGGAATCCCCGGCGCTTGGGCCAGCGTTGTCCCTCGGCCAGTCAGATGACCGAAGTGGACGACGGGAGTTCCATTGATGCCTGGTCGCCCTGCCCTGCTGAGCGGCAACTACCCGCGCGAGGGTCTGTACGACGGACAGCACGAGCACGACGCCTGCGGTGTCGCGTTCGTCGCGACCCTGACGGGTGAGCCCAGCCACGACATCGTGGCCAAGGCGCTCACCGCCCTGCGCAACCTCGAGCACCGCGGCGCGTCCGGCGCCGAGCCCGACTCGGGCGACGGTGCGGGGATCCTGCTGCAGATCCCCGACGCGTACTACCGCGCCACCTGCGACTTCGAGCTGCCCGCCCACCGCCGCTACGCGGCCGGGATCGGGTTCCTGCCGCAGGACGAGGACGACGCCGCGAAGGTGGTCGAGCGGATCGAGGAGCTCGCCGCCGAGGAGCACCTGAGCGTGGTCGGCTGGCGGGACGTCCCGCACACGCCGGAGATCCTGGGCGCCACCGCGCGCGGTGTGATGCCGCGGTTCCGGCAGCTGTTCGTGACGGCCCGCAACGGCCGGATGCAGGGGCTGGCGCTGGAGCGGATGGCGTTCCGGCTGCGCAAGCGGATCGAGCGCGAGACCGGGACGTACTTCCCGTCGCTGTCCAGCCGCACGATCGTCTACAAGGGCATGCTCACCACCGATCAGCTGGACCGGTTCTTCCCGGAGCTGACCGACGAGCGGCTGGCGTCCGCGATCGGCGTGGTGCACTCGCGGTTCTCCACGAACACCTTCCCGTCCTGGCCGCTGGCGCACCCGTACCGCTACATCGCGCACAACGGCGAGATCAACACCGTGCAGGGCAACCGGAACTGGATGCGGGCCCGCGAGGCGCTGCTGAAGTCCGATGTCATCCCCGGCGACCTGGAGCAGATCTTCCCGATCTGCACCCCGGGCGCGTCGGACTCGGCGAGCTTCGACGAGGCGCTGGAGCTGCTGCACCTCGGCGGCCGGTCGATGGCGCACGCGATGCTAATGATGATCCCGGAGGCGTGGGAGAACTACGACGACATGGAGCCCCGGCGCCGGGCGTTCTACGAGTTCCACGCGAGCCTGATGGAGCCGTGGGACGGTCCCGCGTCGGTGGTGTTCTCCGACGGCGCCCAGGTCGGCGCGGTGCTGGACCGCAACGGCCTGCGCCCGAGCCGGTACTGGGTCACCGACGACGGTCTCGTCGTGCTCGCCTCGGAGGCCGGCGTGCTCGACATCGACCCGGCCAGGGTGGTCCAGAAGGGCCGGCTGAAGCCGGGCCGGATGTTCCTCGTCGACACCGAGGCGCATCGCGTCATCGACGACGCCGAGATCAAGTCGGCGCTGGCGTCGGAGCACCCGTACGACGAGTGGCTGCACGCCGGGCTGATCCGGTTCGAGAACCTGCCCGAGCGTGAGCACGTCGTGCACAGCCACGCCTCGGTGACCCGCCGCCAGCAGGTGTTCGGGTACACCGAGGAGGAGCTGCGCGTGCTGCTCACCCCGATGGCCAAGAACGGCGTGGAGCCGATCGGGTCGATGGGCACCGACACCCCGATCGCGGTGCTCAGCGACCGGCCGCGGCTGCTGTTCGACTACTTCGCGCAGCTGTTCGCGCAGGTCACGAACCCGCCGCTGGACGCGATCCGCGAGGAGCTCGTCACCTCGCTGTCGTCCTCGCTCGGCCCGGAGGGCAACCTGCTCGACCCGGGCCCGGCGTCCTGCCGCCAGGTGGTGCTGCCGTACCCGGTGCTCACCAACGACGAGCTCGCCAAGGTCCGGCACATCAACCTCGACGGCGACGTGCCCGGCTTGGCCACCACGGTCGTCAGGGGCCTGTACGACGTGCACGGCGGCGGCGAGGCGCTGCGCCGCAGGCTGGACGAGGTGTGCGCCGAGGCGTCCGAGGCGATCGCCGGCGGCGCGCGGATCGTCGTACTGTCCGACCGGCACTCCAACGCCGACCACGCGCCGATCCCGTCGCTGCTGCTCACCGCCGCGGTGCATCACCACCTGGTCCGGGAGAAGAGCCGCACCCAGGTCGGCCTGGTCGTCGAGGCCGGTGACGTGCGCGAGGTGCACCACGTCGCGCTGCTGATGGGGTACGGCGCCGGCGCGGTCAACCCGTACCTGGCGATGGAGTCCGTGGAGGACCTGGCCCGGCGGGCGACGTACCTGCCCGGCGTGGAGCCCGAGCAGGCGGTCAAGAACCTGGTCAAGTCGCTGTGCAAGGGCGTCCTCAAGGTGATGTCGAAGATGGGCGTGTCCACCGTGGCGTCGTACACGGGGGCGCAGATCTTCGAGGCGGCCGGCCTGTCGCAGGAGCTGGTGGATCGGTACTTCACCGGCACGTCGTCGCGGCTCGGCGGGGTCGGGCTGGACGTGATCGCCGAGGAGGTGAAGCGGCGGCACCTGACGGCGTACCCGGCCGACGGCGTGCTGCCGGCGCACCGGACGCTGGAGATCGGCGGCGAGTACCAGTGGCGGCGCGAGGGTGAGCCGCACCTGTTCGACCCGGACACGGTGTTCCGGCTGCAGCACTCCACCCGCAGCGGGCGGTACGACATCTTCAAGCAGTACACGCAGCGCGTGGACGAGCAGTCCGAGCGGCTGATGACGCTGCGCGGGCTGTTCTCGTTCGCGAGCGACCGCGAGCCGGTCGGCATCGACGAGGTCGAGCCGGTCAGCGAGATCGTCAAGCGGTTCAGCACGGGCGCGATGTCGTACGGCTCGATCAGCGCGGAGGCGCACGAGACCCTCGCGATCGCGATGAACCGGCTGGGCGCGAAGTCGAACACCGGCGAGGGCGGCGAGGACTCCGACCGGCTGCAGGACCCGGTACGACGCAGTGCCATCAAGCAGGTCGCGTCCGGCCGGTTCGGCGTGACCGCGGAGTACCTCACGAACTCCGACGACATCCAGATCAAGATGGCGCAGGGTGCCAAGCCCGGCGAGGGCGGGCAGCTGCCGGGGGCGAAGGTCTACCCGTGGATCGCGAGGACCCGGCACTCCACGCCGGCCGTCGGGCTGATCTCGCCGCCGCCGCACCACGACATCTACTCGATCGAGGACCTGGCGCAGCTGATCCACGACCTGAAGAACGCCAACCCCTCGGCGCGGATCCACGTCAAGCTGGTCAGCGAGATCGGGGTCGGCACGATCGCCGCGGGTGTCTCGAAGGCACACGCGGACGTGGTGCTCATCTCCGGCCACGACGGCGGCACCGGTGCGGCGCCGCTGACGTCGCTGAAGCACGCGGGTGGTCCGTGGGAGCTCGGCCTGGCCGAGACCCAGCAGACGCTGCTGCTGAACGGGTTGCGGGACCGGATCGTCGTCCAGACCGACGGCCAGCTGAAGACCGGCCGGGACGTCGTCATCGCGGCCCTGCTCGGCGCCGAGGAGTTCGGTTTCGCGACCGCGCCGCTGGTGGTGTCCGGCTGCATCATGATGCGGGTCTGCCACCTCGACACCTGCCCGGTCGGCGTCGCGACGCAGAACCCGGAGCTGCGCCGCCGGTTCAGCGGCAAGCCCGAGTTCGTGGTGAACTTCTTCGAGTTCATCGCCGAGGAGGTCCGCGAGTACCTCGCCCGGCTCGGGTTCCGGTCGCTCGACGAGGCGATCGGGCACGCCGAGGTGCTGGACACTGCCCGTGCGGTCGAGCACTGGAAGGCCGACGGGCTGGACCTGTCGCCGATCCTGCACGTGCCGGCGCTGCCCGAGGGCGCGCACCGGCACCAGGTCGTAGCCCAGGACCACGGCCTGGCCAAGGCGCTGGACAACGAGCTGATCGAGATCTGCCGGCCCGCGCTGGACGCCGGCGAGCCGGTGCGCGCGCAGCTGCCGATCCGCAACGTGAACCGCACCGTCGGCACCATGCTCGGGCACGAGATCACGAAGCGGTACGCCGCCGAGGGCCTGCCGGACGAGACCATCGACCTGACCTTCGTCGGGTCGGCCGGGCAGTCCTTCGGGGCGTTCCTCCCGCGCGGCGTCACGCTGCGCCTGGAGGGCGACGCGAACGACTACCTGGCGAAGGGGTTGTCGGGCGGCCGGATCGTCGTACGGCCGGATCGTTCGGCGACGTTCGACGCGCACGACCAGGTCATCGCCGGCAACGTGATCGCCTACGGCGCGACGGCGGGCGAGCTGTTCATCAACGGCGGGGTCGGGCAGCGGTTCTGCGTCCGCAACTCCGGCGTGACCGCGGTCGTGGAGACCGTCGGTGACCACGGCTGCGAGTACATGACCGGCGGCCGGGTGGTCGTGCTCGGCTCGGTCGGGCGCAACTTCGCCGCCGGCATGTCCGGCGGGGTGGCGCACGTGCTCGACCTCGACCCGGCGCTGGTCAACCCCGAGATGGTCGACCTGCGCCCGCTCGGTGCCGACGAGTCGGCGATCGTCGAGGAACTGGTCAGCCGCCACCACGAGGAGACCGGGTCCGAACACGCCGCGAAGCTGCTCGCCGACTGGACCGAGTCGGCGTCCCGGTTCACCACCGTGATGCCGCGCGACTACGCCCGGGTCCTCGCGGCAAGGGCCGCCGCCGAGGCCGACGGGCTGGACGAGGACGCGACCGTTCGCAAGATGATGGAGGCCGCGCATGGCTGACCCGAAGGGATTCCTGACCACCCCGCGCGAGGTCGCCGCCAGGCGGCCGGTCGCGGAGCGGGTGAAGGACTGGAACGAGGTGTACCCGGGCAGCGCCGGGAAGGCCCTGCTGCCGATCATCACCAAGCAGGCCGGGCGCTGCATGGACTGCGGCATCCCGTTCTGCCACTCCGGCTGCCCGCTGGGCAACCTGATCCCGGAGTGGAACGACCTGGTCTGGCGCGACGACTGGACGGCCGCGATCGAGCGGCTGCACGCGACCAACAACTTCCCGGAGTTCACCGGGCGGCTGTGCCCGGCGCCGTGCGAGCCGGCCTGCGTGCTCGGCATCAACCCTGAAACATCTTCTGGCGCCGTGACCATAAAAAACGTCGAGGTGTCGATCATCGACCGGGCCTGGGAGGACGGGAACGTCCGCCCGCAGCCGCCTGAGTGGCTGACGGGCAGGACGATCGCGGTCGTCGGGTCCGGCCCGGCCGGTCTCGCGGTGGCGCAGCAGCTGACCCGGGCCGGGCACACCGTGGCGGTCTACGAGCGCGCGGACGCTCCCGGCGGCCTGCTCCGCTACGGCATCCCCGAGTTCAAGATGGAGAAGTCCTACCTCGACCGGCGGATCCAGCAGATGAAGGACGAGGGCACGGTCTTCCGCTCCGGCGTGAACGTCGGCGTGGACGTCACCGGGACCCAGCTCAAGCAGCGGTACGACGCGGTGGTCGTGGCGACCGGCGCGACAGCGGCCCGGGACCTGCCGGTGCCGGGGCGGGAGTACGGCGGGATCCACCAGGCGATGGACTACCTGCCGCAGGCCAACCGCGTCGCGCTCGGTGGCGTGGTCGAGGACCAGATCGTCGCCACCGGCAAGGACGTGATCATCATCGGCGGCGGTGACACCGGGGCGGACTGCCTCGGCACGGCGCACCGGCAGGGGGCTCGCTCCATCACGCAGCTGGAGATCATGCCGCGGCCGTCGGACGAGCGGCCGGACGCGCAGCCGTGGCCGACGTACCCGATGATCTACCGCGTCTCGTCCGCGCACGAGGAGGGCGGGGACCGGGTGTACTCGGTGTCGACGACCGAGTTCGTGGCCGGCGGCGACGGCAACGTCGCGGGGCTGAAGCTGGTCGAGGTGGAGCTGGTCGGCGGCCGGTTCACCCCGGTCGAGGGCAGCGAGCGGGAGATCCCGGCGCAGCTGGTGCTGCTCGCGATGGGCTTCACCGGCCCGGAGCGGGAGGGCTTCCTGGAGCAGCTCGGGGTCGAGCTGGACGAGCGCGGCAACGTCCGCCGCGACGCGTCGTACCAGACCTCGGAGGAGGGTGTCTTCGTCTGCGGCGACGCCGGCCGGGGGCAGTCCCTGATCGTCTGGGCGATCGCCGAGGGCCGCTCCTGCGCGGCCGGTGTCGACGCGTACCTGACGGGCTCCACGACCCTGCCGTCGCCGATCCCGCCGACGGCGCGGCCGCTGGCCGTCTGACCGGTGTCCGCCGGACGGACACGTGGGGTTCGGACGCGTGGGACAGCCGGGCACTACGTTTGGTGACGTGGCTGGGCCGGTGATCACGAGGGACCGGGTGCGGCGGGCGGTGCCGTGGGTGGCACTGGTGCTGCTGTGGCTGGTGGTGTCGGTGTCGAGCGGCTTGCTGGGGTTCTTCGCGGACACCCGGCCGGTGACGATAGGGGCGCACGCGACCGAGGTGTCACCGACCGTGGACAGCCACGTGACGCTCGACCTCGGCCCGGTGCTGCCGCGGCTGCGGGTGGCGACCGACATCCCGTTCGGGATCGGGGTGAAGGTCGACGTCCAGGAGACCAACGCGAACGGCTTCGACGACCTGCTCCGCCAGGACGCGCTGATCGCCAGCCAGCCCGACGGTGAGATCCGCCGGCTGCACGACGTGATCGTGGACATGGCCGCGGACAACGCGATCGCCGGCGCGGCCTGGGGGATCGTCGCGATGCTGCTGGCGGTGGTGTCCTGGCGGGTCGTCGGCCGGGTACGACGCGCTGAGCTGGCGCGCATCCTGCACGCCCGGACCCGGTCGATCGAGCTGCGCGGGCTCGTCGTACTGCTGGCGATGGCGATCGCGGTGGCCGCGCTGCTCGTCCCGGACCGGTTGCGGGGCACGGACGTGATGCCGGAGCGGTGGCTGCCGCTGCGGCAGCTGCTGCCCGAGATGCGGCTGGACCCGCGGCTGGACCGGGTCGAGGCGGCGTCCGGGTTCGCGACGTCCGGTGGGATCGGGCTGATCCGCACCGGGGTGGAGACCTACAACCGGGCGCAAGACCTGTACGACGGGCTGCGCGCGGCCATCCCGGACGCGGTCTACCGGGTGCGGAAGCCGGAGACGGGGGAGAGGCTCGCGCTGCTGCTGTCGGACCGGCACGACAACATCGGCATGGACCCGGTGGTCGCCGACCTGGCGGACCGCGCCGGGGTGCGGCTGGTGATCGACGCCGGTGACGACAGCTCCAGCGGGCAGCGCTGGGAGGTGTTCACGATCAACTCGCTCGCGGAGCACTTCAAGCACTACAAGATCGTCGCCGTGGCCGGGAACCACGACGCCGGCGGGTTCATCGAGGGCGCGATGCGCCAGCGCGGCTTCACGGTGCTGGACAGCAAGCCGGTCACGGTCGAGGGCATCCGGTTCCTCGGTGACAGCGACCCGACCAGCACGGGGCTGGGCAGTGCCGACCGGCCCGGGAAGGAGACGGTCGCCGAGCAGTCCGCGCGACTGGCGGATGTCGCCTGCGCGCAGACCGGTGACGACCAGATCGGCATGTTCGTCACGCACGACCCGATGTCCGGCGCCGACACGGTGGCTCGCGGGTGCGCGTCGCTGGTGCTGTCGGGCCATCTGCACCGCCAGGTCGGGCCCGTGTCCAAGCCGGTCGACGGCGGCGCGGTCACGTCGTACACGAACGGCACGACCGGGGGAGCGGCGTACGCCTTCGCGCTCGGCTACACGCTGCGGCGGCCCGCGGAGGTCACCCTGATCACCTACGCCGTCGGCACGGCGGTGGGCCTGCAGCCGGTGCTGTTCCAGCCGTCCGGACACGTGGAGGTGGGCGCCTACGTGCCGATCGGGTGAGTTGGTGCCTCGTCAGGAAACGTTCGGCA
>DASXRB010000616.1:0-2469 GCA_036506875.1 Kribbellaceae bacterium
CCTGCTCACGCCGGCCTCGCCCGGCTACGCCGCCGCGCGATTCCCGGCAATGCCCCGGTACCGGGACGTGCGCCCACGGGCGGTCGTCCAATGCGCGTCGACCCGAGACGTCGCCCGCGCGGTCGCCTACGCGCGAGTCACCGGCACGCACGTCGTCCCGCGTGGCGGCGGGCATTGCTTCGCCGGCCGCTCCTCGACCAAGGGACTGCTGCTCGACCTCGGCCGCCTCGATACCGTCACGGTCAACGTCGACGGATGGGCGACGATCGGGGCGGGCGCGCGGCTGGCCCGGGTTTACGACGCACTGCACGAGCGCGGGCGGACCATCCCAGCCGGCTGCGGCCCGACGGTCGGCATCGCCGGACTCACCCTGGGCGGCGGGCTCGGCCTGCTCGGTCGCCGGCACGGGCTGACCTGCGATGCGCTGGTCGGCGCGCAGGTCGTCCTCGCCGACGGACGACGCGTCGACTGCGACGCGGACCAGGAGCCAGAGTTGTTCTGGGCGCTTCGCGGCGCGGGCGGCGGGCAGTTCGGCGTGGTCACTTCACTCGTCTTCGCCACCGTGCCGGAGCCGCGTGCAACCCGCTTCGAGCTGCGCTGGCCGGCCACCGCGGCAGCTGCGGTCGTCGCCGCCTGGCAGGACTGGGCACCGGACGCGCCCGATGACATCACCGCCAACCTGACCGTGTTTGCCGAACACAGCGGCCCGCTGCGCGTTGTCGTCTTCGGCGCCGCGCTGCGCGACACCGACGGGACATCCGCCCTGCTGGACGAACTGGTCGCCGCGGTCGGCACCCGCCCGGACGCACACCTGCGCGTCGGCATGCCCGTCCGTGATCTCAAGCGGTCGTTCGCCGACCCAGACAACCGCGACGACGGACCTCGGTTGACGACCAGTCGGTCCGAGTTCTTCGCCCACCCCCTACCTGCCGCCGCGATCGCAGCGCTGCTCGACGAGCTCACCACCGGGCCACCGAACGGACGGCCGGAGCTGAACTTCACCGCCATGGGCGGCGCGTACAACCGGGTGGCCCCGAACGAGACGGCGTTTGCACACCGCAGCGAGCGGTTCCTGCTCGAACACGTCGGCGAGGACAGCACGCGGTGGGTCGATCGGTCGTGGGCGATCGCGCACGCCCACGGCTCCGGACGGGTCTACCCGAACTTCCCCGACCCGCAGCTCGACAGCTGGGCGGACGCCTACCACGGCGGCAACCTCGCGCGCCTCGTCGCGGCCAAACACGCGTACGACCCCGACCGGCTCTTCCGTTTCCCGCAGGCCCTCTGATCCGACTGGAGGAACCACGTCCCAGCTCGCGCTGCACATGGAGATGTCCCTCGACGCATACGTTGCCAGCGACCGAGAACATCCCGGGGCGGCTGTCCCCGAGGACGACGAGCTCGTCAGCTGGAAGCTCGACCATCGCCGGCAAGTTGTGGAGGGGTTCGAGTGATACTCATTACCGGCGGCCTGGGTTCTATCGGGTCGCACACCGCACGGGCACTGCTCGACCTGGGCGAATCCGTCGTGCTCACCGCGCACCGGTCCACCCAGCTGCCTGAGTACCTCGCCGACGAGCCCGGCGGCCAGGTCGTCGTCGAGCCGCTGGACACCACGGACGAGGCGACCTTCCTCGACATCGGGAAGCGGCACGAGATCACCGGCGTCGTGCACCTCGCGGCGGCCCGCCACGACCTGCCCGATCCGGTCGAGTACCTCCGCGCCGACACCCTCGGCCTGCTCAACGCACTCAAGGCGGCGACGGTGTGGGGCGTGCGGCGGTTCTCCGTCGCCAGCACCATCGGCGTGTACGCGGGGGTGGACGAGGTCCCGTGGCGGGAGGACGCCCCGCTGCCGGTGGTGGCAGGGCACCAGATCCCGGTGTTCAAGAAGACCGCGGAGTTGTTCGCCACGCTGACCGGCGACAGTGCCGGGTTCGACGTGGTGAGCCTGCGGATCGGCACCATCTGGGGGCCCCTCGGCCTGCCCGACTCGCCGTTCTTCGCGCTTCCCCGCCTGCTCAGCGCGGCGGTCTGGGGCGAGGACCCCGATCTCACCCCGCCCCGCCCGCCCGCGTACGCCGAGGACGGCGGAGACCTCTGCTACGTGAAGGACTGCGGCCGGGCAATCGCGCGGCTCATGCTCGCGGAGCGGCTGAACCACGGCACCTACAATGTCTCGACGGGACGGCTGGTGCGAAACAGCGAGGTCGTCGCCGCGATCAACGCCGTTGTTCCGGGCGCGGACATCACCCTTCCGGAGGGTCGCAATCCCGACCGGCCCCCGGACAACTACCTCGACACCACCCGGCTGCGGGCGGACACCGGCTTCCGGCCGGAGTACGACGTCGAGCGCGCCGTACCGGACTACGTCGACTGGCTGAGGGGACATGACCGCTAGCCCACCGCACAGGACGAGACATCGACAGCTGACCCTCCCCCGCTTTCCCGGACAGGTCGGGTGGTGGT
>DASXRB010000617.1:0-1831 GCA_036506875.1 Kribbellaceae bacterium
TGATGAGGCATGCTGATGCCGGAGAGTTGGCGACATGGGTGATCAGCAGTCGGCACCGGCCCGGCTCGAGCCCCCGCAGGGGTGCGGCCCACCACGTCGGCAACGGGCGTGGGCATCAGCGACCGTCCACAAGGGCCAGTACGCGGGCCGGGCTGCCCCGTGCCGCCGACGATGGGCAAGGGCGCGACGACGATCATCGCGCCGGTGGGCGGTAGCCGCGCGAGGTTCTGGAGGGCGTTGTTGCGTTGCGGGATCAGCGGGCGCGCTGAGGTCGGCCGGACAGTGTCGGATTGCCTGGGCGAGTTCGGTGAATGTCGCGACGACCCGCGGTTTGAGGCTGGCGTCGACGCCGAGATCGTGGTGGCGCGGCGCAGGTTCTGCACGCAGGCGGGGCCGGCGATCACCACCCGCACTGTCCGGTCGGTCTTGAGCCCGGGCATCGGTCTTAGCCGGCGCGTGAGCTGACCGTGATCGGCTTCTATCCCGTTGTTTGCGTACCGCTCGACGTCGTGCCACGCCGCTGGCAGCAGCTCGTCTAGCACGCCGGGATAAGGGGTAGCGTCGCCCAGGCTCAATTCGGGTCGCCGCAGGAGACCCCCGAGAAGATCAGGTGCACGGATCTGGTTCCCTCTAGTCAAGGGGTGGCGGTGAGTTTGTTTTAGGCTTGTTGCTGGCGGGTCCGGGCTGTGACTTGTCCGAAGAGGCGGCCGTCGGGATTGGGCCGTCCGCGCTGGATCGCAGAGTCGCTCCCGTTTGTCCTCCCGGGCCCGTCGCGATGGTTGGGGCTGATGCGGCGTCGCGGAGCATGCGTTTGTAGACGACATCGGATAGGTGGCGTTTGAGCGCGCGGAGCGCTTCCATCGTCGTCTTGCCTTCCGCGAGGCGGCGCCGGTAGTAGGCGCGGCCCGCGGTGTCACGGCGGAGCTGGACGATCGCCATGATGTGCAGCACCCGGTTGATACGCCGGTTCCCGACCCGGGAGAGCCGGTGGCGGCGCTGATCACCGGAGGACGCTTCAAGCGGGCGGTGCCGTTCCAGGACGCGAAGTGCGCCGCGGTGCGGAACCGGCGGATGTCACCGATATCGCCGATCAACCGGGCCGCGCCGGACGGGCCGATCCCCTGCAGGTCGGTCAACGTGCTGCCGTGATCGGCGACCAGTTGGCGCAGTTGCTTGTCCGCTGCCCGGATCTCGGCGTCGATCGTAGTGAGGTCGTCGATGAGTTCACGGGCGAGATCGTGGCGGGTCTGGGCAACGATGCCGATCGGCGTCGCCGCCGTGCGCAGCAGGTAGCTGGCCTGGCCGCGGGTGAGGAACTTCTTCGCCCCACCGGGAATCAGCTCGAGCAGCAGGTGGTGGATGCGGCTGACGGTCTCGGTGCGGGCCCGGCCGAGTTCGTCGCGGCGGTCGACCAGTAGCCGTAGCACGACGGCGGCGTCGTCTGCGGCCACGTGGCGTAGGCCCGGGCTGCGTAGCCCGGCGACCGCGACGCTGTGCGCGTCGACCGGGTCGGTCTTGCGGCCCTGACCGGTGTCGAACACCCTGACCCGTGCGGACAGCTTCGCGGGCACGTCGAGGACCGGTTCGCCGTCGGCGACCAGGCGCTGGGCGATGTGCCGGCCGGTTCCGCCGCAGCCCTCGATTGCCCAGATGCGGTCGGTGAACCGGCGGCCGGCCGCGAGCATCTCCTGGTAGCCGACGGTGTCCGTGCCATACCGCCCTAGCGCGAGGACTTTCTCCCGGTCATCGATGACTTCGATCGTGGCCGACCGCTTGTGCGGATCCATCCCGATCACTACGCGACCCGTGTGCTGGCTTTCCTCACTGGCAA
>DASXRB010000618.1:0-5039 GCA_036506875.1 Kribbellaceae bacterium
GGTTGTCGACGAGCTGCTCTGGCTGGTGCCGGAGCATGACCCTCCGGCGGGCTTCGAGTCCTCCGTGCTGGCACGTCTCACAGCCGCGGCTCCGCCCCGACGTCGTCCACGGCCTCGGCTGCTGTGGGCGGCGTCGATCGCTACTGCGGCGGCCCTGGCCACCGGCGCGGTGTGGTGGCAGACGGCAGACGACCGCGAGCTTGCGAGCAGCTACCGGCATACCCTCGCGGTCGCGCACGGACACGAGCTGAGCGCGGCGCCGCTGCTGTTGGCGGGGGGCGCCGAGACGGGGACTGTCTTCGCCTATCAGGGTTCGCCTTCCTGGATCTACGTCACCTTCAGATCGGGACCTCCCCAGGGCAGCTATGACGTCCGCCTGCTGACCAAGGACGGACGCCGGTTGGCGCTGCGCCCATTCACCGCTAGGCCGGGCGGGGCCGCGTGGGGCAGCACGATCGGGGTGCCGATCCGACAAATCCAAGAGCTCGAATTCATCAGGTCCAAGGTCCCGACAATGACCGCGAGATTCGGTTGAGCCCGGATCCACCGACGCGGTGATCGGTGGCAGTAGCGGATGAAGCGGTCCTCTGACTTGGGAGAATGACGCTGCTGAGGCGTCGTGGACCCTGGATTCAGGAGGACGTATTTCCGGGCCGTCGTTGACAGTTCGGTCATCCACCAGAATCAGCAGCTCAGCACGCCAGCTCGCGCCTGCTGGCCCTCCCGTCCCCGTAAGTGGCCTTGGCGGCGGTGCTTGGCTGGCAGCGCGATCTCTGCGGTGAGGCGGACGATCTGGGTTGCATCAGCGAGCGTTGCCGTGCCACCGGCATTTTGTGTCGCAACTTGCGCCGACTTGCGCTCCGGCCATGGCGGTAGCCGGTTGCCCGCGACGGTCAGGACGGCGGTCGGGACGGCTGTGGCGGCGGCCGGCGGAGGAGGAGCACGACCACCGCTAGCGCCACGACGCCGTCGATCGCCAGCAGCGCCGCGCTCACCGGGTCGACGCCATGCTGATGGGCGGACCCGGCGGCGACCTCGGCGTTCCCGGCAGCATCCGCCTTCGCGGAGGCGTCGGCATCCGTCGCGGCATCGACGGTCGATGGTTCGCGCGCGGCACCAGGGCCAGCCGCCACGCGGATCCCGACGCTGAAGTGCAGCGTGCCGGCCAGCTCCCGGCCGTCGGTGAAGATCACGTGATAGGAGACCGTCACGTCGACCGACCCGTCCGGCGGCGCGGCGGTGCCGTGGATCGGCTGGCGCAGCCGTTCCGGCTGGACCAGACGCAGGCGACCGGCATCCAGGGCAGTCCCGGATCCGTCGCGGACGGACACGTGGGACAGGTCCGGGTCCGGCGCGACGGTGAACGACAGCTCCACCCCGCTGGGGGCCCGTACGAGCGCGGCTCCGTCGGCGGGGTCCGTCGAGGTGAGGGCGGCCGCTCGCCCGGGACTCGGCGGTCGCTGCGCGGAGGACACGACCAGCCCGACCGCGAGCACGACGATGGCGCATGCGGCGACGAGCGACAGCCAGGGTCGGGTCAAGCGGCCGGGGCGTTGGGGGCGATCGCGGCGCGACCGGTCCGGGCACGGTGGATACAACTGCACGACGTTGCTCGCAGCTCCCGCTCGTTGGGTCGCTGATGCAGGTAGACGGCGATCATCATGGGTATGAACACGATCGAGTTGTAGAACAGGTGCAGCTCGACCCGGGGAAATACGGTCTGGGCCACGCTGGTCGGGACGGTGCCGCCGAAGAAGAAGACGTGGGTTTGCGCCTGGATGAGCAGCAGCAGGTGCTCGATGTGGTGCCAGAACTGGATCACCAACGCGACCGTCCACCAGACGCGGGCCCGACCACGAAGCCGGGCCGCAGCAGAACCAGCCCGATGATCATCACCAGGGCGTACCCGTAGTGCAGCCATTCGGACGTGAAGAGCCATGGAAAGAACTGGCCGAGTGCGCCGCGCGCCGCCGGGCGGGGCCGGTCGAGCACCCAGATCTGGTACGCCTGCACTAGATGCTCCGCCCAGTGCGCCAGCACGATGAACAGGAACACGTTGAGCGCCTGCCGGTGCAGTCGCTGGTTGATCGCCGCGATCCCGAGCCATCGCGGCGAAGTCGGGCTGAGAGCCGACATGCCACCCTCCTATCCCGTCATAGTGAGCTTGCTTCGAAGTACCTTTCGCACAGCCGCAGCCGGCGGGCGTCCCACACCATGTAGGTGCCGAGAACGAGCTGGACGAGGCTGCGCCACACGTCTTCCCACCGGTCACGCAGCCGCAGGTACCCGAGCGTCAGGGCGCGGCGACGGGCCGGGGCACCACGCGGCGTCATCAGGCAGGGCCCGCGGTTGGGAATCGGGCGGGTGTGCGCTGCGGTCGTGGCGAACGCGAAGCGGGCGAGCAGTTCCCGGGTGACCGCCTTGACCGTCACCGGCGCGAGGTGCCAGGCGGGGCAGGGGCGGTTGGCCGCCACGCCGAACGGAATGTGGCCGCCGGAATGGTGGAAGTCCGCGTAGTTGAAGCAGAGCACCGACCCGGCCGGGATCGTCGAATCGCGGGACAGCACGATGTCGGCCGTAGCGACCCGGTGCGCGACGCCGAACAGCGGGTACCGCTGCAGTGTCTCTTCGAAGATGTGGTCGAGCAGCCTCTCGTCGGCCGCCGCGCGCTGGAGGGCATTGTCCGCGGCGAGCACCATCAGCACGTGCGCGGTGGCCTCGGAGCTCTGCACGATTGCCGTGTTGAAGAAGGTCCCTTGCAGGTACAGCGCCCGCTCGCGGCGGTCGAGGACGGCGGGCAGGTCGTGTGGCGCGTCGTCGAGCACGCGTTCCAGATGGTCGGTCAGCCGGAGCCTGCGATCCATGTGCCGCAGGCCGCAGCACTTGAGGGCGGTGACGACGTCGTCAGCGTTGTCGACGATCAGCCCGCGAACCTCATCGGTGGCGGGGCGGCCGAAGACCACCCGGTGATAGAACTCCGCCCAGACCGGCATCACCAAGTCGCGCAGGCGGACCAGCCCGGTCCGCGGCGGCAGCGCGACCCGCAGGCTTTCGGTGGCGAGCTGGTCCGCCACGGCGGTCGGCATGGTCAAGATGCGGCGGGTGCAGCGCGCCACCTCGTCGTATCGGGGGCCGGGCTCCAGGTGCTCCTGATGTACTTCCGGGCCGGGGGACAGCCAGTACCAGAACAGGTCGGACAGGGCCGCGCCGCGACTGCGACCGCTCGCGGCGGCATGGGAGTAGATCTCCAGGAATCGGGAGTCGTCCACGAGGTCGCCGGGTATCGCGATCCCCTCGGTGCCGTTGACCCGGACGAACAGCCACACCCGCAACGCTACGACCGACCTGGGCAACCAGTACGGCAGGCTCGCCAGCACAGCGAGAGCGATAGTCAGCGCAAGCGCAATGATCACACCGGTTATACGGAGCCGAGCACGTCGCGGGATTCACTCTGAATCCCGCGGGCCGGGAGACCTCGTATAACTGGCATGGACTACGTCGTGATCGGCGCCGGTCCCGCGGGCCTGCAACTGGGGTACTTCCTCCAGCGGGCGGGACATGAGTACCTGATTGTCGAAGCCGGGCCCACGCCCGGCACGTTCTACCGCACGTTCCCCCGCCACCGTCGCATGATCTCCATCAACAAGCAGCACACCGGCTGGCACGACGCCGAGAAGGACCTTCGTGTCGACTGGAACTCGCTGCTCAGCGATGACCCGGCGCTGCGGTTCACGCACTACACCAGCGCGTACTTCCCGCACGCCGACGACTACGTCCGCTACCTGACCGACTTCGGCCGCGGCCTCAACATCCGGTACGGCTGCCGGGTCAGCCGGGTCAGCCGGCGTGCCAGTGGATTCGCGGTGACCTGCGAGGACGGTGAGACGATCCGGGCCCGAACGGTGATCGTCGCGACCGGCTTCGGCGCGATGAACGTGCCGCCGATTCCCGGGATCGAGACCGCCGAACGATACTGGGACATGCCGGTCGACCCGGGCGGCTTCACTGATCAGCGGGTGCTGATCATCGGCAAGGGCAACTCGGCGTTCGAGACCGCGGACAACCTGATCGAGAAAGCGGCGGTAATTCATGTCGCCGGCCCCCGGTCGATCAGGTTCGCCTGGCGTACCCACTTCATCGGCCACCTGCGCGCGGTCAACAACAACTTCCTGGACACCTACCAGCTCAAGACCCAGAACATGGTGCTGGACGGCGACATCCTGCGGATCGAGCGCCGGGCGGACGAGTACCTCATCACGTTCGCCTACGCGCGCCGGGACAAGGTGGTCCAGCTCGCTTACGATCGGGTGATCACCTGTATCGGGTTCCGGATGGATCCGTCCGTCTTCGCGGCCGACTGCCGGCCGGCATTGACGATCGACGACAGGTTTCCGGCGCTCACCGCGGAGTGGGAGTCGGTCAACGTGCCCGGGCTGTACTTCGCCGGTACGCTCACCCAGTCGCGGGACTTCAAGAAGCACACGAGCGCGTTCATCCACGGCTTCCGATACGGCATCCGGGCCCTGGTCCACATGCTCGACCAGAAGTACCACGGGATCGAGTGGCCACATCGGACGGTCCCGGCCGAGGCGCTCGCGGACGCCGTACTCGCCCGGATCAACCGGACCTCGGCGCTGTTCCAGCAATTCGGCTTCCTCTGCGACGTGTTCACTCCGGACGGGCGGTACTACGAGGAGATGCCGCTGGACTATGTGCCGTTTGACGACTGCTTCACGGTCAGTCTCGATACGGCGCGGGCCACGACGCCATCGACCCGTTCGATGTCGAGGCCGGCCGGGCCTGGGAAGCCGACGAGTCCCACGACGACCGTTACCTGCACCCGGTGATCAGACGCCGCCGCGATCACGAGCCGGTTTCGACCTGCCGGCTGCCCGAGGACATCTGCAACGACTGGACCGACGAAAAGCTGTACCGGGAACCGTTGCGCGCCTTCATCGCGGCCGAAATCGGGACCGCGTCATGACCGTGGACGCCAGGCCCGGCCTGGTCAACCTCCGTGATTTCGAGGCCGCCGCCCG
>DASXRB010000619.1:0-5788 GCA_036506875.1 Kribbellaceae bacterium
TGCTCGTCGTCGCGGAAGTACTCGATCATGTGGCTCGGACCGCGGTAGGTGATGTCGCCCTCCTCGCCACGCGGCAGCTCGAGCCCGTCCATGCCCACGATCTTCACCTCGGCACCCTCGAGCGCCGAGCCGTCGGACGACGCGGACCGCCCGGGCGGGTCCGAGACGGTGCACATCGTGGTGAGGAAGTTCTCCGACCGCCCGTACAGGCTGAGCGTCCGGCAGCCGAGCAGCTCGCGGGAGCGTTCGACGATCGCGCCGGGAATCGGCGACCCGGCGCAGACCCACAGCCGCATGCTGCCGGCGTCGTGCTTGGCCGGGTCGTACGCCGCCACTAGCATCTGCAGGAACGGCGTCGCCGTGACGGCCGCCGTACATCCGTACTGCTCGATCCGGCTCAGGCCCTCCTGCGGGTCCCACGCCTCCATCAGGTACGACTTCGCGCCGGCGAGCAGCGGCATGACCACGCTGGTCACGAGGCCGGTGCTGTGGGTGATCGGCGACGGCCCGAACTGGACGTCCCGCTCGGTGTACTCGAGGCTCTTCATGATCGCCGTGGCGCTGGCCCGCACCGTGTTGAAGGTGTGGAAGCAGCCCTTCGGCCGGGACGTCGTACCCGAGGTGTACACGATCAGGAAGCCGTCGTCGGGCGAGGAGTCCGGACCGGCCTCCTCGTCGAGAGCCGCCAGGCCGCCGTCGACCACCAGGCTGTCCAGGGACGGAGTCGCGTCCGAGCCGGCCGCACGGGCGACGTACAGCGCGCGCAGGTCCGGGGCCGCGGACCGCAGCTCCTCGAACATCGCCAGGTGGCCGAACCCGCGGAACTCCTCGCAGGTCACCGCGGCGACCGCCCCCGAGTGCCGCAGCACGTAGCCGACCTCGTCCTGGCGGTAGATCGGCATGATCGGCACCAGGATCGCGCCGATCCTCGACAGTGCCGCGGCGACGACGGCGAAGTCGGTCCAGTTCGGCAGCTGTACGGCGACCCGGTCGCCGCGCCGCAGGCCCTGCCGCCGCAGTCCGACCGCGAGCCCCAGGGCCTTGACCCGGAAGTCCGCGTACGTCAGCGACGTCGTGCTGTCGAAGATGAACGTCTGGTCACCGCGCCGCCCGGCCTGCTCGGCCGCCAGCGCGGTGAAGCTGCCCGGCTGCCAGTAGCCCGCGGCGTAGAACCCCGCGATCTGGTCGTCGGTGTAGCGATCCCGGACAGTCTTGGTCGGTGCGCTCATGGCTGTTCCTTCGCGATAGCGCCGGTCACGAATGCCAGGACGTCGGAGAGCACCTCGTCCTTGTTGGTCTCGTTGAAGATCTCGTGCATCGCACCCGGGTACTTCTTGTGCTCCAGTGCCGGGCCCGCGAGGTGCTCGAAGGCCTTGGCGGTGACGTCGTACGGGGCGAGCGGGTCGAGCTCGCCGTGCAGCCAGAGGGTGGGCAGGTCGCCGAGCGACGGGCCGGTGGCGATCGCGTCGACCGAGGCGAAGACGGCCGACAGGGTCCGCCGGCTCAGCGGGCCGTGGTAGACCAGCGGGTCTGCCAGATACGCCTCGCCGACGGCCGGGTCGCGCGACAGCATCGTGGGGTCGATCGGCACCTCCGGCATCGGGTCCATGTCCAGCAGTGCCTCGAAGGCCGGGTTGCCGCCGACCACCGGATCGGACAGCACGAGGGCGGTGAGCTCACCGGGGTACGACTGCGCGAACCGGGTCGCGATGATGCCGCCGAGGGAGTGGCCGATCAGCACCAGCGGAAGTCCCGGGTGGTCCGCGCGCAGGCGGTCGGCGACGCGGTGCAGGTCGGCGACCATCACGTCGACGTCCGTGATCTCGGCCCGGTCCCCCGCGGACAGCCCGTGCCCGTGGTGGTCGCCGGCGTACACCACGGCCCCGTCGGCGGCGAGCCGCGACGCGACGTGGTCGTAGCGGCCGCTGTGCTCCCCGATGCCGTGCGCGAGCAGCACACCGTACGACGGCTGCGCCGCGCTCCAGGTCCGGACGAAGAGCTCGCCCGCGGTGCCGTCGATCGTGAAGGTCGTCATGCGCCCTCCCTGGAGCCTGAGTGACGTATCACCCTGATCATGATCGATATGGACCAAGAGTGCAATGGTATGACCAAATAATTAGCGCATCTTCCAGACCGGTTCCCGCTTCTCGCGGAACGCGGCCACGCCCTCGGCGATGTCCTCAGTGGTCAACGCGAGCGCGAGCTGCGAGCGCAGCGCAAACAGCGCGTCCGGGAGGCTCAGGTCCCGCGTCGCCGCGATGGCGTCCTTGCCCATCCGCATCAGCAGTGGCGACTTCGCGGCCAGCTTGTGCGCCCAGGAGCGGACGACGGTGTCGAAGTCCTCGGCCGGTACGACGGCGTTGACGAGGTTGAGCCGGGCGGCCTCGGTGGCGTCGATCGGCTCGCCGAGCATCATCAGCTCGTTCGCCTTCAGCCGGTCGACGTTCCGGTAGATCAGCGCCGAGATCATGAACGGGAACACCCCGACGTCGATCTCGGGACAACCGAACCGGACACCCTCCTTCGCGATCACCAGGTCGCAGGCCAGGGCGAGACCGAACGCGCCCGCGAGGACGTCTCCGCCGGCCGCGCAGATCACCGGCTTCCCGAGCCGGCCGATCGCCTGGTAGAGCCGCGGGAACCGGTCGATCGCGGCGTACTTGGCGATCGCCGGCGTGTCCGCGGCGAACGCCTTCAGGTCGCCGCCGGCGGAGAAGACCCGCTCGTGCGACGAGCCCAGGACGACGACCCGCACGCCGGCGTCCGCGGCCGCGTGGCCGAACGCGCCCAGCAGGTCGTCGAGCAGCTCGTCGCTCAGCGCGTTGCGCGTTCCGGGCGAGTCCAGGGTCACGAACCCGACCGCATGGTCGTCCACCTCGTACCGCACCAGACCGGTCATCGCGGCCGTTCCGGCGTGAGGACGATCTTGCCGAAACCACCACCGCTCGCGAGGTACGCGTGCGCGGCGGCCGCCTGGTCGAGCGGGAAGACCCGGTCGACCACCGGCGGCGGAACGTCGTACTCGCCGAGGAACCGCAGCAGGTCCGCGAAGTCGCGCGGGCTGCCCATGGTGGTGCCGAGCAGGTCGAACTGCCCGAAGTAGAAGCCCCGGACGTCCAGCACGGCCCGCTCCGCGCGCGACGCCCCCAGCACGACCAGCCGGCCGCCCGGCCGCAGCGCGGACAGCGAGTCGCCCCAGCTGCCGACCGAGTCCAGCACGATGTCGAACCCGCGCCCGCCGGGCGACAGCTTCTTCGCCGCGTCCGGCCAGCCCGGGTCGCCGTACAGGACTCCTCCGACCGCCCCGAGCCCTCGGGCGCGGGCGATCTTGTCGTCCGACGACGACGTGACGACGACCGGGCATCCCGCCGCGGCCGCGAGCGTGACCGCCGTCGTCGCGACGCCGCCACCCGCGCCGAGCACCAGCAGGGACTCGCCGGACCGGAGCCGCCCGCGGGAGAACAGCGCCCGGTAGGTGGTCAGCCCGACCAGGGGCAGCGCGGCGGCCTCGGCCCAGCCCAGGCCGGCCGGCTTCGGCACGACGCACTCGCGCGGCACCCGCACCAGCTCCGCGTACGTGCCGGGGCGGTGGTCGCCGAGGATCTCCCACCGGGGCCCGGGTGCGGACTCGTCGTCGCCCCACCACAGCGACGGCAGCACGAGCACGCCCTCGCCGGTGTCGGTGTCGACGCCGGCGCCGTCGGCACCGGGGATGTGCGGCAGCGGCGAACCGTACCGGCCGTGCCGGACCAGGACGTCGTGCCAGTTCAGCGCCGCGGCCTTCAGTCGTACGACGGCCCACTCCCGGTCCGGCTCCGGCTCGGGAACCTCGGCGGGCACCAGCACCTCCGGCCCACCGAACTGACGCATCACGACAGCGTGCATCGGCTCACCCGGGATAGGTCAGGTAGATCGACTCGGCGATCATCGCCGGGCGCTCCTGACCGCGGATCTCGACGAGCAGCGCGACGTGGTACTGCACACCGCCGTCAGGACGCCAGACCGCGTCCAGGATGGTCGCGGCCAGCCTGATCTCGCCGCCGGCCGGCACCGGCGCGGTGAACCGGACCTTCTCGAGGCCGTAGTTGGTGCCGCGGGCATGGTCCTTGATCCGCAGCAGGTCCTTGAGCATCGCCGGCACCAGCGACAGCGTGAGATAGCCGTCCGCGATCGCGCCGGTGGCGTCGGCGAAGGTGTCCACCATCGCCTGGTCCACCCGCCGCCACGGCGTCGCGCCGAGGTCCAGCTCGGTGACGTCCGCGAGCTCGGCCACCGTCAGCTCGATCATCGATCCCTCCTCGCCCGCACGGGTTGCGCCTTGTGCTCCAGTTCGCGGTATTATGGTCTGACCAAAAAGCAAGCCTGTCAAACGAGGAGTGGCGATGGACGAGTTCACCGACGTGCTCTACGAGGTCGAGGACGGCCTCGCCTGGATCACGATCAACCGGCCGGAGCGCTACAACTCGTTCCGCGCCCGCACGGTCGACGAGCTCGTGCTGGCGTTCAAGCGGGCCTGGGTCAGTGACGAGGTCGGCGCGATCGCGCTGACCGGAGCCGGCGACAAGGCGTTCTGCACCGGCGGCGACCAGAAGCAGCGGATGGAGACCGGCGACTACGGACCCTCGCAGAGCGGGCTGTTCGAGGTGGACGCGCTGCACCGGGTGATCCGCGACGTCCCGAAGCCGGTCATCGCGGCGGTCAACGGCTACGCCATCGGTGGCGGCCACGTGCTGCACCTGCTGTGCGACCTGACGATCGCCGCCGACAACGCGACGTTCGGCCAGAACGGCCCGCGGGTCGGCTCGTTCGACGCCGGTTTCGGTACCGGGCTGATGGCCCGCGCCATCGGCGAGAAGCGGGCCCGGGAGATCTGGTTCCTGTGCCGCAAGTACTCCGCGCAGCAGGCGCTCGAGTGGGGCCTGGCCAACAAGGTGGTGCCCGCCGACCAGCTGCACAAGGAGGTGCGGGCCTGGGCGGACGAGATCCTCAAGCTCTCCCCCACCGCGCTGAAGGTGCTCAAGCAGTCGTTCAACGCCGACACCGAGCACTTCGCCGGTATCGGCCAGATGGCCTACTCCAGCCTCAAGCTGTTCGGCGAGACCGATGAGGCGAAGGAGGGCATCACCGCCTTCAACGAGAAGCGCAGCCCGGACTTCTCGGCGTACCGGGGGAACTGACGTGCGGCCCTTCGACGAAAAGCTGCTGCGGGGCAAGCGGATCCTGATCACCGGCGGCGGCACCGGCCTCGGCCGCGGGGTCGCCCGGCACCTCGTCGGCCACGGCGCCGAGGTGCACCTGTGGGGTCGCCGGGAGGGTGTGCTGAAGGAGGCCGCCGAGGAGGCCTCGGCGGCGCGTCCCGGCAGCGTGCACGTCCACACCGTCGACGTGCGGCGGTTCGACCAGGTCGACGAGACGATGGACGCGATCTGGGCCGGCCATGGTCCGCTGACCGGGGTCGTCAACAACGCCGCGGCGAACTTCATCGCCCAGACCCAGGGACTCAGCCCGCGCGCCTTCGAGGCCGTGACCGGAACCGTCATGAACGGGTCGTTCCACACGACCCTGGCCGCGGGCAGGCGCTGGATCCGCGACGGCCTGCCCGGTGTCGTGCTGTCCACGCTCACCACCTGGGTGTGGACCGGCTCGGCCTACGTGGTGCCGTCGGCGATGGCGAAGGCCGCGGTGCACGCGATGACGATGTCGCTGGCCGTCGAGTGGGCGAAGTATGGGATCAGGCTGAACGCGATCGCGCCCGGGCCGATCCCCACCGACTACGCGTGGGAGATGC
>DASXRB010000620.1:0-2148 GCA_036506875.1 Kribbellaceae bacterium
CTGTCCTACCGCGACGTCGAGGAGCTACTGGCCGAACGCGGCATCGACGTCGACCACGTCACCGTGCACCGGTGGGTGCAGCGGTTCGCGCCGCTGCTGGCCGACGCGGCCCGGTTCGGCCAGCACCGAATCGGTGACCGCTGGCATGTGGACGAGACCTATGTGAAGGTCGCCGGTCGCTGGGTCTATCTGTATCGGACGGTCGACCAGTTCGGGCAGGTCATCGACACGTACGCAACGACCCGGCGAGACAGCGAGGCGGCGCGCCGGTTCTTCCAGCGCGCCAGGACCACGACCGGCGTGGTGCCGGTGGAGGTCATCACCGACCGGGCACCGACCTATCCGCGGGTCCTGGACGAGATGTGGCCGGCCGTCTGGCACCACGTCGAGCGCTATGCGAACAACCGGGTCGAGGCCGACCCACGCCCAGCTGAAACGTCGGCTGCACCCGATGCGCGGGATCAAGACCATGACCGGCCTGCGGATACTCGCCGCAGGCCACGCTTTCGTGCAGAACCTGCGCCGCGGACACTACGAGATCGCCGTCGACCAGCCAGCCCGGACTCGACTCGCCGCGGCGTTCAGCCAACTGGCGACGACGATCTGAGGGGGCTTCCCCGAATACCAACAGCTCCGGCCCGCCCGACGACGGGCTAACGCAACAAACCCCGGTGTGCTAACCGGGACAACAAGTGGCGGCCGTCGGCACAGATCTCCTGATATGGACCGTCGGTGACGGCGTTCCGCGCGACCGCGTCGACGTGAAGATCGACGGTAGGCGTGCACCTGCGTAGTCGCCGACGTCCGCGAAGGCTCTCCTGATCGGATCGGTTCGCCGTCGGCCGAGGCGCGCCGCAAAACCATGCGACGTCGCATACGGCCGCCGACATCCATCTGCCGCCGGTCGGGCATCGGAGAATGGACTGGGCACGGCGATGTACACCTTGCCGTTCAGCCGCCCGTCGAGGGATGGGTCGAACTCATCTCCACGACGACCTCGGATCGGCCGCGGAGGGCGCCGTCGTGTCGGTAGGGGCGTCTTGTTCGGCAAGAGCATCGACGTACTCGGGCCAATCGGATGCCGGCAGCACCCTGCGTGGCTGGCCGTGCTGGCAGACCATGACCCGCCCGGTGAGGTTCTCGTCGGTGGGGTCTGCTGCGTTGGCCGATCCTGGTGCATGCGGAGCGGGTGTCTCGTCCGACGCCGCATTCAAATTGCCGTCGCTAGTTGGCCGAACGCGATGGCGAGTCGAAGGTTGCGGGGTTGGTCTGCGGCGATCTCGTAGTGGCCGCGGCGCAGGTTCTGCACGAAGGCGTGCCCGGCGGCGAGTATCCGCGGGCCGGTCATGGTCTTGATCCCGCGCATCGGGCGCAGCCGTCGTTTCAGCTGGGCGTGGTCGGCCTCGACCCGGTTGTTCGCGTACCGCTCGACGTGGTGCCACGCCGCAGGCCACAACGCGTCGAGGACCCGCGGGTAGGTAGGCGCCCAGTCGGTGATGACCTCCACCGGCACCACGCCGGTCGTGGTCGTGGCGCGCTGGAAGAACCGGCGGGCCGCCTCGCTGTCTCGCCGGGTCGTTGCGTACACGTCGATGACCTGCCCGCCCTGGTCGACCGCCCGATACAGATAGAACCACCGGCCGGCGACCTTGACGTAGGTCTCGTCCACGTGCCAGCGGTCCCCGACCCGATACCGGCCGAACCGGGCCGCGTCGACGAGCAGCGGCGTGAACCGCCGCACCCAGCGGCGCACCGTGACATGGTCCACCTCGATGCCGCGCTCGGCCAGCAGCTCCTCCACGTCCCGATAGGACAGCCCGAACCGCAGATACCAGCGCACCGCCAGCACGATCACATCCGGTGGGAATCGGAAGCCGGCGAACGCCGAGCGAGAAGGAACCGGGACCACCGCACGCAGAGTCAGCCGCATGCGGCGCAAGCCTGTCGAGGAGCCCCGTCTCAGTCAACGCAACAAACCCGCCGCTCACACAGACTCACAGTTGCATTGAGCGATCGCAAGTGATCTTCGCAGGGAGATTTACGGTTAGCACCCCGCCCAGCGCACCCTGGCCCGCTCGGCGAGACCGGTCGGCACCGCCGGGAGGCACCCCCCGGAGGGTTCCGCCAGTAAGATTTCCGGTCAAGATC
>DASXRB010000621.1:0-18502 GCA_036506875.1 Kribbellaceae bacterium
GCTGCCGGCCGCGTCACCGACCACGAACGGGAACCAGCCGGCGTCGACATTCTCGAAGTCCTCGACGAAGTAGTGCGTACCTTGCGGCGTCCTCGCCACCGGCACCACCCGGACGTTGTCGAAGGACACGGTCGCGGTGCCGGTGTCCGCGGTCAGCGACAGCGCCGCGGCCGACTGGCCGGACGGTACGTCGAACAGCACCCTCATCCGCTGCAGCTTGGTCGAGTTGTACTCGTCGCCACCGGCGTTGTTGGTGAACAGCGAGTCGTCCGTCCAGTTGCTCGCCGTCGTACCGCCGGCCGGTGCCACCGACAGCGTCGCCTTCCGGCCGCCTGAGGTGGCGACGTAGACCGACGCGGCATACGTCTGCCCGCCGGTGAGCCCGGTCAGCTGCTGCGACACCGCCGTACTGTTGCCCGAGGCAACCTGCAGCTGCTTCTGCCCGACCGAGGTGGTCGCGACCGACGCCTTCGTGGTGTCACCGCTGACCGTCCACGACGACAGGCCGCCGGAGTAGAAGCCCGGGTCCTCGACCGTGCCGCCCTCGCCCCAGTTCGGCGTGAACGTCGCGCCGGGGTCGGCCGGATACACGACGTACGGCGGGTTGGCGGTGGCGTTGATGCTCACCTGACGGCCGGTCACGGCGAGGTCGGAGACGAACACCCGCCCGGTCGCTGTCAGCTTGTACAGCTTGACCGTCGACGGCGAGCCCCACGACGCCGGCAGCGTCCAGGTCGTCGTACCACCCGCGGTGTTCCAGTGGTAGAGCTTGGTCTCGGCCTGCTGGTCCCACGGCAGCAGGTAGGACCCGCCGTTGAGGATCAGGTGACCGTCCTTGCTGATCTGCCGGGTGCTGCCGGACGTGGTCACCGAGACGCCGTTGGCCAGCGTGATCGTGCTCGAGGTCCACTTCGTGATGGGTGAGCCCTGCAGGTACTTGGTCGGCAGGTCCGTGCCGAACGTCGTCTTCAGGAAGGCGTTGTAGTCGGTCTTGCCCTGCCAGCCCTCGTACGCCGCGAGGTCGCCGCCGCCGAGCAGCGGGTGGCCGGCGATCCAGTCGTCGAGCTGGTGGTTGCGGATGAACCGCGCGATCTGGCTGTTGATCCCCTTGTAGTTGCTGCCGCCGTAGTTGAGGTCGTTCGCCCAGTGCGTCCACACGGCCTGGTCGACGAACTTGTCCGGGAACTCGGTGGCGATGTCATACCCCAGCCCGTTCATCTCCCGGGCGAACTTCTGCGTCGTGTAGCCGTCGCCGTACCAGGTGTCGATGTAGAGGAAGTTCAGGTTCGGCACCGCGTCCTTGAACGCCTGCAGCCGCGCGAGCCGGGTGCCCTGCTGGCCGTCCTTGCGGTAGTTGATGTGGTAGCTCTGGTCCAGCCAGTCCCAGCCGAGGTCGGTCTGCACGTTGTTCGCCATGCTCTCCGAGAACGACTTGGCGACCGGGTACTCCTCGGTGTCCTGGATGTGCACGCCGATGTCGGCGTTGTAGTTGCCTGCGGCATCGACCAGCGTGTTCAGGTCCGCGGCGCCGCCCTGCCGCTGGCCGACCAGCTCGTAGTCCGGGTGTGCGGAGTCGTGCCCCTCCGAGCCGTAGCCCTTCAGCAGCACGAACTGCCCCAGCCCGTCGGTGTTCAGCGCGATCTTCTTGGTCTCGTCCAGCGTCTGCAGGAACGGGTGCGTGGCCTGCGACGCGAAGTTGAACGGGATCCGCATCACGGGGCGCTTGGCGACCTTCTCCCAGCCCTGCGGGCTGGTCATGATGTCGCGGTAGGCGATCGCGCCGTCCTGCCAGTCCACCGTGCTGTCGGCGTTCCGGTCCCCGGTCACCACAACCTTTGCCCAGGGCAACGGTTCGGTGTCGCTGAACGAGGCGCCGGACGCGCGGTGCAGCCAGTCGCCGCTCCAGATCCCGAGCCGCCGGTAGCTGCCCTTGTCGACGGTCTGCTTCTTGACCCGGCCGTTCTCGGTCGCGGTCGCGCCGGACGGTGAGTCGTAGTACGAGTTCGAGCTCACCGACGCGGCCAGCTGGCCGGTGTTGATGATCGCGTACATCGACGACACCGGCGACGCGTCGGTCTGGGTCGTCGACGTCAGCGTGCTGAACGTGTCACCGGTGCCGGTCGTGGCGGTGTTCATCGTCGCCGAGGCGAGCGCGGCGCCGGACTGGCTGCTGCGGATCGACACCAGGTTGTGGCCCGGCATCGAGAGCGAGTTCACCGGGTTCGTGGTGGTGTCGGCGATCCGGGTGACGGTAAAGGTCAGCACGTGGCCGGAGACCGCCAGCGTGGCGTCGATCGCGACGTTGCCGTACGACCCGAAGGTCATCGTGTAGTCGACGTGGTCGCCTGCGACCGTGCTGGTCACGGTCGGGGTGTACGTCGTGCCGTTCAGCACGACCTGGCTGAGGGTGTCCTCGTCGCCGTACAGGACCGCGCCGCTGGCGACGTCGGTGTACGACGCGACGCGCGGGAACGCGCTGTCGACGCTGACCTGCAGCGCGGACGAGGAGATCGTGGTCACGGTGCCGGCCGACGCGGTCAGCGGGATTGCGGTGAGACCGGCGCCGCACAGGGACAGGACGGCGAGCAGTGCTGGACGACGCATGGGCGGGCTCCGTCTGAGCGGGTCGTGCGGGATGAAACCCTGGTGACGATCAGTCTGCGAATAACCGCACGAAAGTCAACAGATCAACGCACTTACGCACACAAGTGCCTGAAAGTGCCCGCGCGCCCGCCAGGATCTGACGGGCGCGCGGTCCTGTTAACGCCAGTTGATCTCGGGCGCGCGGTAGAAGTTCACGCCCAGCACGTCCCAGCGCGACCCCTGGGCGCCGAGCCGGTTCTTGTACGCCGTCCAGCCCAGCGCCGACGCCGGCGACCAGCCGAGCTCCGCGATGCCCGGCAGCCGCGGGTACGCCATGAACTCGGCCTTGCTGATGTCGTCCAGGGTCTCGGTCCACAGCGGTGCCTCGACCCCGGCGATGCTCGACGCGGGCAGGTTCGGGATCAGCGTCCCCGGGTCCCAGGAGTACGACTTGCGCACGTCGACGTACCCGGCCCAGGAGAGCCCGTACGGCGTGCTCTGGTTGTACTTCATGTCCAGGTAGGCGCAGTTCGCCGGCGACAGCACCACCTGCGCACCCTGCGCCGCGGCCATCCGGGCCAGGTCCTGCGAGCGGGTGTCGTCGGTGCCCCAGTACTGCGCGATGCTGCCGGGCGGCAGTTGCGTCTCGGCGATCTCCTGCCAGCCCATCACCGCCTTGCCGTGCAAGGTGGCCAGCGCGGCCGCCTTCGGTACGAACGCCAGGTACTCCTCGTGCGGCGTCGAGTGCGCCTCGTCGCCGCCCAGGTGCAGCAGCGGCCCGGGCGCCTGCGCGGCCACCTCACCGAACACGTCGTCCAGGAACGTGTAGGTGATGTCCTTGGTCGTACACAGCGAGCTGAACCCGACGTCGGTCCCGGTGTACAGCGGCGGCGCCACGCCGTCGCAGTTCAGTTCCGCGTACGACGCCAGCGCGGCGTTCGTGTGCCCCGGGGTGTCGATCTCGGGGACGACGGTCAGGAACCGGTCGGCGGCGTACGTCACGATCTCGGCGAGATCCGCCTTGGTGTAGTAACCGCCCGGCGTACCGCCGACCTCGGTGCTACCGCCGTACGTGGTCAGCCGCGGCCAGGAGTCGACCTGCACGCGCCAGCCCTGGTCGTCGGACAGGTGCAGGTGCAGCCGGTTCAGCTTGTACATCGTGGCCAGGTCGATGTAGCGCTTGACCTCGGCGACCGAGAAGAAGTGCCGGGAGACGTCGAGCATGGTGCCGCGGTACCCGAAGCGCGGCGCGTCGCTGATCGTGACGCCGGCGACCGTCCACGGGCCGGGCTGCACCGTCGACGCCTCGATCGTTGCCGGGAGCAACTGACGCAACGTGGTCCAGCCGCGGTACAGGCCCTCGGCGGTGTGCGCGGTGATCTTGAGACCGGCGTTCCCGGCGCTGAGCTGGTAGCCCTCGGCACCGAGCGTCGCCGCCCCGGCCGTGGACAGCTCGATGTCGGCCGCACCGGCGCCGGAGGTGACCAGCGGCACGGCGTACCCGGTGGCGCGGCGCAGCTGGTCCGCGAGCATGCCGGCGACCTGCACCGGCTCGGCCGCGGTGTCCGCGAGCACGACCCGGCTCGCGGAGGTGAGCGCGAACGCCTGGTTCTTCACCGCGACCTGCGACACCGGCTGCGGGACCAGCGCGGCGGCCGTGGCGGGACGCGCCGTGGCCGACCGCGGTATCGGGGCGGCGACCGCACTGGCCGGAACCAGTGCGGCGGCCGCCAGGAGGGCGATTCCTGTGACGAAGCGATGGCGGATAGTCATGCTCATTACGCTGTCGTTCCGAGCAGGAACCGTCAAGGTCTAGACCACTCCGATTTTCGCGGGACGGTGGCCCCGGCGGTCAGGCGCGGACCACCTCGAGGGCCTGCTCCAGGTCGGTGAGGAAGCGCTCCAGCACGGGCAGCGGCAGCTCGCCCATGTTGCAGACCCGGAAGAACTCGTCCGAGAGCTGGCCCTGGCCGGCGTAGATCACGTAGCCGCGCCTCTTCAGCTCGTCGTGCAGCGCGTCGTACGTGACGCCCTCGGGCAGGTAGATCATCGTCACCGAGTTCGAGCGGTACGGCTCCTCGACCAGGATCTTCAGCCCGAGGTTCTCGAAACCCTTGCGCAGCAGGTCCGCGCGCTCGCGGTACGCCGCGACCCGGGCGGCGAAACCACCGCTCTCCTCGAACTCCTTGATCGCCTCGTCGAGCGCGTAGCAGACCTGCACGGCGGGCGTGAACGGCACGTTCCCGGACCGCTGGCCGGCCAGGTAGGTGGCCGCGTTCAGGTACAGCGAACGCTGCGGCACCTCGGTGATGCGCCCGATCCCCTTGTCGTTCGACACCAGGAGGAACGAGATGCCCGGGAGGCCGTGCAGGCCCTTGTTCGCGGTGCCGCAGATGATGTCGGCGCGCACCTCGCCGAGGTCCTGGTCCTCGTTGCCGGTGCCGCTGATCGCGTCGATCACGAACAGCGTCCCGGTGTCCGCGACCAGCTCGCCGAGCTCGCGGATCGGGTTGATCATGCCGGTGGTCGTCTCGTGGTGCACGCACACCAGCGCGTCGACGTCGTCGTGCTCGGCGAGGGCCGCGCGCACCGCCTCGACGTCGATCGGCCGGGTCCACTCCCCCTTCACCTCGTACGCCGTGATGCCGTTGCACCGGGCGATCTTCAGCAGCCGGTCGCCGTACACGCCGTTGTTCACGACGAGCACCGCGCGGCCGGCGCGGACCGAGCTGATCACGGCCATCTCCATCGCGGACGTGCCGGAGCCGGTGATCAGCAGCGCCTCGTGCGTGTCGCCGACGTTCAGGCAGCGGGTGAGGCCGGCGCGGATGCGCTGCAGCAGCTCGCCGAACTCGGACTCGCGGTGGCACAGGTCGCCGCCACCGAGGGCCGCGCGCACGCGGTCCGTCGTACAGGCGGGGCCGGGGTTGAGCAGGACCAGGCGCTCTTCAATGGACTCAATGGACGTGGACTCGGAGGACATGGCAGCGACGCTAACGGCCCGGAACCCGTTGTGGCACAGGGCTCCTGCGAATGAGGCGCATAGCGACAACCACGGTTCAACCGGCCGCCAGGCTAACGGAAGATGAACAGCATCATGGCTGAACCTGCGCTGATCGGAGTGGCGGCGAGCTTCGCCGTCGTGACGGGCGCCAACGACGGCGGCGCGCTGCTGTCCACCGGACTCAACCTCCGCGGCCCGCGGCTGATCTCCTCGATCGCCGCGCTCGCGGCCTGCGTCGTCGCCGCGCCCCTGCTCGTCAGCTCGGGCGTCGCACGCACGTTCGCCGCGCGCCTGGTCACGTCGGGAGCCGGTACGACGCTGATGGCCGGCGTGGTCGTCGCGGTCGCGGTGGTGGCCGTGCTCACGTACGCCGGACTGCCGACCAGCCTGACGCTCGCGGTGATCGGCGGCCTCACCGGCGCCGGCCTCGGGTCCGGCCTGCCAGTGTCGATGACGACAGCGGTCACGGTGCTCGGCGTCGGCATGCTGGCACCGTTCGCGGGCGGCCTGCTCGGGTACCTGATCTGCCGGCTGACCGCGCTGGTGCCACCGGGCGCGGGCGGTGCGCTGCCGGGCACGCACCGGGTCGCGTTCGGCCTGCAGTGCCTGGCGTACGGCGTGAACGACGGCCAGAAGATGCTCGGGGTGCTCCTCATCGCCACCGGCGGAACGGCGGCCGGCGCGTCGCAGCTGGCGCTGCTCACCGGGTGCTTCGTGCTGGGTGTGCTGCTCGGGCTGCCGAAGGTCGCGCGAACACTCGGCGGCACGCTGCTCGCGGTCCGGCCGCTGCACGCGGTGTCGGCGGAGCTGGCCGGCTCGGTCGCGGTGCTCGCGAGCGCCGCGGCCGGCGTGCCGGTGAGCATGACCCAGTCGCTGGCCGGCGGGCTGGTCGGGGCTGGGGTGAGCCAGGGACACGGGCGGATCCGGTGGCGCGGCGCGGGCCGGATCTGGCTGGCCTGGGTGCTGACGCTGCCCGCCAGCGCCGGGTTGTCCGCGCTCGTCGCGTGGGCGATCCGGTGAAGGCGCTGCGGCGGCTCGCCGGCATCCTCACCGGCCGCGCCGACCGGGCCGTGGTCGGCGCACTGCTCGGCCAGCTGGACGCGGCTCGCGAGGGCGCGAAGCTGACCCAGGAGATGGTCGGCGGGCTGGCCCGGGCCGAGGCGCACCGGCGGATGGCGGCGATCGAGCACCGCGGCGACACCGAGCGCGGCCGGCTCGTCGACGTGCTGTCCAGCGCGATCAGCACGCCGATCGACCGCGAGGACCTGTTCCGGCTGTCGCGGTCGATCGACGACGTGCTCGACACGCTACGGGACTTCGTCCGGGAGTCCCATCTGTACCGCGTCGGCGACCAGTCGCGGTTCGCGCCGATCGTCACGACCGTTGCCGACGGCATCGACTGCCTGGAGGCCGCGGTGCGGGCGCTCCCGGGGCGGCCGGCCGCCGTCGCGGAGAGCGCCCTGAACGCGAAGAAGGCGGGTGGCGCGGTGGGGCGGCTGTACCAGTACGAGCTCGCCGACATCTTCGCCGGCGCGCCCGAGCTGACCGCCGAGACCATGAAGACACGCGAGCTGGTCCGGCGGCTGGAGATCGCCGGCCTGCGGATCAGCGATGCCGCCGACGCGCTCGCCGACGGCACGATGAAACGCTGGCACTGATCACTGGGTCTTCTGGTAGCTGCGGAACGCCCGGGTGGCGATCCAGCCGGTGACCAGCGCGACGGCCGCCAGCCCGCCGAGACGCGCTCCGGCAGCCGCCCAGTCCGGGTCCGCGGCGAGCGCCGCGCGGCTCGCCACGACGGCCCAGTCGACCGGGTTGTACGACGCCGCGGTGCGGATCCAGCCCGGCGCGGTCGACCTGCTCATCATCGCCGAGGACAGGAACGACAGCGGCAGCGTGAGCATCGTGGAGAACCCGATCAGCGACTCCCGGGTGCGCACGATCAGCGCCATCCCGTTCGACAGCGCGCTGAACGACCCGGCCAGCAGCACCGCCGCCACCAGCATCACCAGCACGCCGAGCACCCCGCCGTCGTACGACGCCCCGGACGCCCACCCGACCGCGACGATCACCAGCGACTGCACCACCGTCGACACGGCCTGGTTCGCCGTCGAGGACGCCATCATCGCGCCACGGCTCGTCGGCGAGGACAGCATCCGGTCCATGACGCCGCGGTCCATGTCCTCGATGAACGCCATCCCGGTCCAGCCGCTCGAGAACAGCACCGTCATCATCACCACGCCCGGCGTCAGGAAGTCGATGTACGACGCACCGGTGAACCCCGGGATCTCGACCACCCGCTTGAAGAGCTGGCCGAACAGCAGCAGCCAGATCATCGGCTGCACCAGCGTGATCGCGACGAACGCCGGCTGCCTGATCATGGCCCGCAGCAACCGTCCGGTCAGGTAGCCGGTGTGCGGGACGAACGTGGTGGCGCTCATGACGTGACTCCTTCCTCGGCGGCCGCGAAGGTCCGGCCGGTGTGGCGCAGGTAGACGTCGTCCAGCGACGGCCGCGCCACGGTGATCGCCGCGACCGGCTGACCGACGGCCTCCAGCGCGCTCAGGACAGCGGGTACGGCGGTCGCACCGTGGTCGACGCGGGTCCGCAGGGAGCGCCCGTCGATCGTGATCTCGCCGGCGCCGGCGACGCGCCCGACCGCCTTCCGGGCGACCTCCGGGTCGGCGTCGGTGGCCAGCTCGACCACCACCGCGTCACCGTGCAGCTCGCTCTTCAGCTGCTCCGGTGTGCCCTCCGCGACGAGCCGCCCGCGGTCGACGATCACCAACCGGTCCGCGAGCCGGTCGGCCTCCTCCAGGTAGTGGGTGGTGAGCAGGATCGTCAGCCCCTCGTCACCCGCCAGCCGGCTGATCTCCGCCCACATCGTGGCCCGCGCCTCCGGATCCAGCCCGGTGGTCGGCTCGTCGAGGAACAGCACCTCGGGACGGTGCACGAGCGCCATCGCGACGTCCAGCCGTCGCTGCATGCCGCCCGAGTACGTGCGCACGACGCGCGCCGCGGCCTCGGTCAGGCCGAACCGCGCCAGCAAGTCGTCCGCACGGATCTTGGCGGCCCGGCCGCGCAGGCCGTGCAGCCGCGCGGCCAGCACCAGGTTCTCCCGGCCGGTGGCCTGCGGGTCGGTGCCGTTGCGCTGGGTCACGACACCGATAGCGCGGCGTACCGCGTCGGGCTCTCGCCGTACGTCGTGGCCGGCGACGGTCGCCGAGCCCGACGTCGGGAAGCTCAGTGTGGTCAGGATCTTGACGGTGGTGGACTTGCCGGCGCCGTTCGGGCCGAGCAGGCCGAAGACGGTGCCGGGCTCGACGGCGAAGCCGAAGCCGTCGAGGGCCCGCACGTCGCCGTACGTCTTGACGAGGTCTCTCGCCTCGATGGCGAGGCCCGGTGATGAGGTGGGTGGCGCGGCGGTCGCCGTGCCGGGGTGGACGGTCATGTCCGGTCTCCTTTTCCCGCAAGGGTTCGGAGGCCGTCCGGACGACCTGGCCTATCGTGGGTTCCGGATGCCTTCGGGTGCCAGGTTCTTCGCGGATCGGCCCTGAGGGTTCTCGCTCCGGCCGGGTGTTGCAGCACCCGGCCGGGGCGCTTGTCCGGCTCACTCGCTAGGCGCCTCCCACGGCCAGGAGCCGCCGGCGGCACGCAGCCAGTCCTCCTCCGACGGCAGCTCGCCGGTCTCGTGCGCGCGGCGCCACACGTCGACGCCCTCGAGGGTGCCGTTCTCGAGCTGCCGGACCAGCCGGTCGACGAACGCGAGCTCCGCGCGGCGCAGCGCGACCACGTAGTCGGACTCGATCGCGAACAGGTACGGGAAGCCCTGCTTGGCCATCCCCTCCATGATCGCCTCGGTACCGGTGACCTCGGCCTCCAGCCGGGTCCGCCGGACCTTCAGCAACTTCAGCACGTCGTCCGGCGGCAGCGACGCGAGCAGCGACAGCGCGGCCTCGAACTGCGTGTACTCCTTGACCGGGACCGCGATCAGCTCCGACAGCCAGTCGACGTACTCGGTCCGGCCGGGGTCGGTGACCGCGTAGACCGTGCGCTCCGGGCGCCGGCCCTCGCGGACCACGTCGTGCACCTCGACCAGGCCGTGCCGCAGCAGCGCCTCGACGACCGAGTAGAGCGAGCCGTAGTTCAGCTTGATGCTCAGCTCCTTGGCGCGCTCCCGCAGCGTCGCGGACATCTCGTAGGGATGCATCGGCTTCTCGCAGAGCAGCCCGAGCACCGCGAGCGCGAGCGGGTTCGAGACCTTGCGCTTGGCCATCACACTTCCCTCTGAGTCGTATATCCGAGATCGAGTATTTGCCTTCGAGGATGTGCTGTCAACCACTAAACCCACCCGCTCGGCGCGGGGGGACCCCCCGTAGGTGACAGGTCGCCGCTGGTGAACGAAGATGTCTGGTCGTGTACGACGAGCAGCCGCCGCCCGTGTCCGACGTGGACGCGCGGCTGGCTGCCGCGATGACCCGTGCCCAGTCGGGCAGCCCGAACGAGGCCGGCGCGGACGCCCGCGCGGTCCTCGACGAGCTCGGCCCGGAGCCGTCGTACACCCGGGCGAAGGCGGAGTACGTCCGGGCCGTCGCCGCCCACCACGCCGGTGACGCCGACGGCGTGCTCGAGGCCGTCGACTCCTGTATCGAGATCTCCCGCGCGATCGGTGAGCCCGGCTGGGAGGCGAACGCCACCGCGATGCGGATCGTCACCCAGATCCGCAGCGGCCGCGGCGGCGACTCCGTCGCGGACCTCGTCGCCGCCGAGCACGCGCTGGGCCGGACCAAAGACCTGGCGCTGGCCGGCTGGGCGCACACCGGTCTCGGCTACGCCTACGACCTGCTTCGGCTGTTCGAGCTGTGCGTCCCGCACTTCGAGCAGGCCATCCGGATCCACGTCGACCCGCTCGGACTGTCCGAGTCACCCGCCATCGACCGCCTCAACCTGGCCGAGTCGAACCTGCGCTGGGCGAACGAGATGGAGCGGCTCGGCGACCCGTCGTACGACGACGAGATCCGCGAGCGCCGGCAGGCCGCGCACCGCTGGGCCGGTGAGGCCCTGGAGGTCGCCCTCAGCGAGGGTGCCTCGGAGTACTGGCAGCTGTCCGGCCGGGTCTGGCTGGCGGCCAGCGACGAGACCGCCGGCCCGGAGGCCGCGGCCGCCGTGCTGCAGGACTGCCGGGACCGGCTGACCAAGCTGGGCGAGTTCGAGCTGGTCGCGATCAGCGGGGCCTACCTGGCGCACGCCTGCGCCGAGCTCGGCCGGCTGGCCGACGCCCGCGCGGCCGCCGAGCGCGCGGTCGACGACCTGCCGCCGCTGGTGGACCCGCCGGTGGAGGCGATGGTGCGGCACATCGCCGTGCAGATCGCCGCCGACAGCGGAGAGCCCGGCGCGGAGGCGGGCCTGCAGTACGCGCGCGCGATCGCCCGCGGCTGGTGGGCCGAGCGGCTGCGCGGCCTGTACGCCGTGCGGTCCGCGCTGTCCGCGCACGAGCTCGCGATGCGGCACGACGCCGAGTGGCGCGCGGCCCGCGAGGACCCGCTGACCGGGGTCGGCAACCGCCGGGCGCTCGACGAGCGGCTCGCCGAGGCCGCGGCGTCCGGGCGGCCGGTCGCGGTCGTGCTGATCGACGTCGACCGGCTGAAGAACGTCAACGACAGCCACGGCCACGCCTCCGGCGACCACCTGCTGCGCGCGGTTGCCGACCTGGTCGCGGCTCAGGTCCGCACCGACGACGTGGTCGCGCGCGCCGGCGGCGACGAGTTCGTGGTCGTCCTCGACAACCCCGGCGAGCGCGGCGCGATCGAGCTGATGGACCGGGTCCGGTACGCGGCCGCCGCACTGGCCGCCACCGCCGACTCACCCTGGTCCGCCGGCCTGCGGGTCAGCCTCGGCCACGCCGCCACCACCGAGGGCACCCCCGTCCCGGACCTCCTCGCCGTAGCCGACAAGCGCATGTACGCCGACAAACCAGCCCGGCCCTCCTGACCCCCCTTCCGATCATCGGGCCCTTCTGACCCGGCGTGTCGCCGTTCGTCGGGCCCTTGCGACACGACCTAGACCAGGCGGTTGAACAGTATGTCGCCACGTCGTACACCTGGGGCGGGTCGGTGAACAGGCAATTTCGTATTCAACGACCCGCCAGGGGACTCACGCCCACGACGTCGTGTTCGAAGCCGTTTGCGCCGGAGGGCCTACTGGTACTCCCGGCACGGAACGTTTGACAGAAGGGCCCGATGAACGGCGACACGCCGGGTCAGAACGGCCCGACGATGGTGGGTGGGTCAGCGATGCGGCAAAGTGCGGTCGGCGGGGCCGTCGTACCAGTCCGGGCCTTGCATCTCGAGGGAGAGCGGCTGGATCATGCCGGCGTTGCCGGACGCGCGCCAGCCCTTCTCGCGCTGGCTCTCCTCGATGGAGTGCGCGGCCAGCGAGAGCGAGCGGCAGACGATGAACATCGCCTTCAGCTGCAGCGGTTCGTAGCCGGCGTCCAGGCCGACGCACGCCATCGAGCCGGGGCCGTTGAGGTACAGGCGGCGGCCGTTGAAGACCTCGACGGTGGCGTCCTCCATGGCGCGGGCGATCTCGACGTACCGGCCGGCGATGCCGAGCTCCTCGGCCAGCCCGAGCAGCCGGACCGTGCGCGGGTCCTGGATGTGCTGCGGGTGGTGGAAGCCGGGCATCGACTCGCGCCGCTCACGCATCTCGGCGACGGTCCGGTGCGCCGCCTCGCTGATGCTGATGCCCTCGTCCTTCGCGCGCTTCTCGACGCCGAGGAACATGTACGCCGGCCGGTCCGAGGTGCCGTGCAGCCGGCCGATCGCGGCCACGCCGGCGGCGACCGCGGCGTTCAGCTCGGCACCACCGGAGGTGGCGAACCGGACCGTGGCCGACGACGGCGACATCGCGTGCTCGGCCAGGTTCACCATCAGCGCGTTGGTGATCTTGCCGACCTCCGGCGTCGGCAGCTCACCGGTCAGCACCAGGTGCAGCATCTCGCCGAAGTCGATGGTGCCGGTGAGCTCGTTGACGTCGTACCCGCGCACAACGATGCGATCCTTGTTCTTCCAGGCGATCGAGGTCTGCCAGTGGAACCAGGGACGGTTCTGCTCTGTCATGCATGCTCCTTGCTGATTCGTTCCGGGAAGTAGCGGCACTCGGGGTCGAGGGTGTCCCGCAGCAGTGCCAGCTCGGTCTGGGTGGGTTCCTGTACGACGCGGAGGCCGGCCGCGACCGCCGGGGCGAAGCCGGTGTTGGCCAGGACGTCGCCGACCGTTGCCCCGGGCATCAATGCCGTGAGGGTGAGCCGGCCGGACGCGTCGTCGCCCTCCAGGACGCACAGGTCGGTGACGACCTTCACGGTGAGCGGCGTGAGACCGGCGCGGCGCCGGGCGCCCGGGCCGTTGAGGAAGCCGGGACTCGTGACGTAGTCGCAGCGTTCCGGGAAGCGGCGCTTCTCGTGGCTGGTCAGGATCACGACGTTGTGGCAGTGCGAGGCGATGTCGTTCGCGCCGCCACTGCCGGGAAGCCGGACCGGACTGCCGTCGGGACGTCGTACCCATGTCGAGTTGATGTTGGCGCGCTCGTCGATCTGGGCGCCGCCGAGGAAGCCGGTGGTGACCATGCCGCGTTGCACGAAACCGCCGAGCACCTCGATCAGCGAGCCGAGCCGGCTGGGCGCGTTCATCAGCCGCGGGTCGACCACCGACATCGGTGTCGGCACCACCTTCGGGAACACCACACCGCTCTCGATGATCAGCCGGGCGTGTGGTGCGTGGGTGCGCTGGGCGACGAGCCCGGCGAGCAGCGGCAGACCGGTGCCGGCGATCACGCAGTCGGTGTCGCGGATCTGCCGGGCGCCCTCGAAGACGAGCAGCTCGCGCGGCAGCGCGACCAGGCCGGGAGTCACGGTCACCGCAGGATCCCCATCAGGCTCCGCATCGCGTCCTCCAGCGACCGGCGGGTCGCGCCGCCCGGGTCCTGCCGCTCCAGGTAGTCGTCGAAGGTCCGCACGTCGCGTACGCACGCGTCGAGGTACGTGTCCAGGCCGTCGTCGTACCGCGACCGGCGCTGGTAGTCCACGATCTCCGGCTCGTGGTAGTCGTACAGCTTGTAGACCGACGTCGGGAACGCGCCGTACGGCTGGTGCACGACCGCGGACACGAACGCCGACGAGATCGTCACCCGCTCGGGCTCCCCCGCCAACGCGCCGGCCGGCAGCACCTCCTCGACGGAGACGACGGTCGCCGCGGACGCCTTGACCATGTCGACCTCGTGGCTGGTGACACCGTCGATCACGACGTTGCCGTCGGCATCGGCTCTGCTCGCGTGGATCAGCGACACGTCCGGCGTCAGCGCTTTCAGGAGTACGACGGGAGCGCCGCTCCACGGGTCGGCGTACAGCCTGGCGTCGCCGGACTCCAGGTGGTCCTTCAGCACGTCGGAGCCGATCAGGCTGCGGGTCGGCATGAACGGCAGCCCGAGTGAGCCGGCCAGGAACCGCGACGCCATCGCCAGGTGGCTGTAGTCCTTCACCTCGAGGTCGCCGCGCTCGGCCCGGCGGCGCCACTCGAACAGCGCGCCGTACTTCTCCAGGTTGCCGCTGCCCTGCTCGGTACGCACGACCTGGCCGTTCGCGGCGAGCATGTCCAGCGGCAGCGACAGGTTGCAGCCGACGACGGTGAGGTCGCCGGTGCCGGCGCGGATCAGCTCGTGCACCAGGGCCATCGGGCAGCGGTTGATGTTCTGGCCGCCGAGGCCGACGACCGCGCCCGGCCTGACGAACCGCGCGATCGCATCGGTTGCCGAGAGCAACTTGTCGGAGGTCAGTAGCTGATGCACGCGGACTTCCACTCCGTGTAGAAGTCCCAGACCTGCGGCGAGCACTCGGCGGCGCCGAACTGGGACAGCTTGGAGCCGAGGTGCGGCAGGTGCGCGTACGCACCGACGCCGGGTCGGTTGACGTGCAGCATGCCGGCCTCGAAGCGGTTGATCGCCTCGAACGCCGTGGACTGGTCGGCGGTGAAGATCGTGCCGGACATCCCGTACTTGACCGAGTTCGAGATCCGCATCGCGTCGTCGAAGTCCTCGGCGTCGATCACGGACAGCACCGGGCCGAAGATCTCCTCCTGCGCGATCTCGCAGTCCCACGGGACGTCGCGCAGCACGGTCGGCTTGACGTAGTAGCCGTCCGGCAGGCCCTCGGTGGCGCGCTCGCCGCCGACCGCGACCTTCGCGCCGGCGTCCTGCGCGGCGTCGATCGCGGCCAGGCAGGCGGTCAGCCGGTCCTCGTTGACGACCGGGCAGATGTCGGCGGTGTCGTCCGCGCCGTACCCGACCTTGAGTGCGGCGACCCGCTTGACCAGGCGCTCCAGCAGGTCCTCCTTGACGCGCTTGTCGACGATCACCCGGCTGGTCGCGCTGCAGCGCTGGCCGGCCTGGCCGAAGGCGCCGAAGACGATCGCGTCGGTGGCCTTGTCGAGGTTCGCGTCGTGCAGGACGAGGACGGCGTTCTTGCCGCCGAGCTCGAGCTGGCTGCGCATCAGCCGGCCGGCGCCGGCCTGGTGGATCGCGAGCCCCACGGGGAGCGAGCCGGTGAACGAGATCCCCGCGACGGCCGGGTTGGCGGTGAGCGCCTCGCCGGCGGCGCGGTCGCCCTGGACCAGGTTCAGCACACCCGCGGGGACGCCCGCGTCGGCGAACAGCTGGGTGAGCAGGGCGGCGGTGTACGGCGTGAAGGGCGACGGCTTGAACACCGCGGCGCAGCCGGCGATGAGTGCCGGGGCGACCTTCCACATGGGGATCGCGAGCGGGAAGTTCCACGGGGTCACCAGGCCGACCACGCCGATCGGCGAGCGGAAGGTGAACGAGAACGTCCGCGGCTCCTCGGCCGGGGTGGTGACGCCGTTCAGCCGGCGCGCCTCGCCGGCGGTGAAGTCGAGGATCGCGAGCGCTCGCTTGACCTCGCCGCGCGCCTCCTTGAGCAGCTTGCCCTGCTCGCGGGAGATCGCGACGGCGAACTCCTCGGCGCGGTCGGTGAGCAGCGTCTCGGCGCGGCGCAGGAACCCGGCGCGATTGATCGGGCCGAGGTCCTTCCACGCCGGGCCGGCCGCGACGGCGGCGTCGACCGCGGTGTCGGTGTCGACGCCACCGGACTCGGCGAAGTCACCGATCACGTCGGTGGTGTCGCCTGGGTTCACGTTGGTCCGTGTCTGGCCGCTGGCCGCGGTTCGCCACTCACCGTCGATGAAGTTGCGCGTGTGCCGTTCCTCGACCTGCCGCATCGCGTTCGCCTCTCCGATGTTCTCCACGTCGTCGACTCTGCCTGTCACGAATCTCTCCCCACAACGCCGGTTTCCTGATGCCGCCTATTCATCTGTTCGCGACCATCGCGTTGGTCACACCCCTTGGTCACAAGGGCCCGACGAGTGACGACACGCCGGGTCACAAGGGCCCGATGATTGGTCTTTCAGGTGGGGTACAGGCGGATGGCGGTCGGGTCCAGGTCTAGCGGGACGAGGGTGCCTGGCTCCAGGGTGGTGGCCTCGCGGGTGGGGAGGTCGGCGGCTATCCGGATGCCGTCTACGTGGGCGTAGACGCGGGTGGTCGAGCCCAGGAAGATCGGGACGTCGACGACGGCCTTGAGGGTGCCGGTGTCGGAGCGGCGGACGTCCTCGGGGCGGAAGACGGCCAGGACGGTTTCCGTCGCGCCGGGCGGGGCCGCGAGCTTGAAGACGCCGGCCCAGGAGACGTTGCCGTCGGCATCGACCGGGAGCTCGATGGCGTTCCGGGAGCCGACGAACTCGGCGGCGAACCTCGACTCGGGGCGGTCGTAGATCGCCATCGGCTCGGCACACTCGACGATGTCGCCCTCCGACATCACCGCGACCCGGTCGGCGATCGCCATCGCCTCGGACTGGTCGTGCGTGACGTACAGCATGGTGATGCCGAGGGCCTGCTGGATGCGGCGGATCTCGTCGCGCAGGTTCTCCCGGATCAGCGCGTCCAGCGCGGACAGCGGCTCGTCGAGCAGCAGTACCGCAGGCTCCGGCGCGAGCGCGCGGGCCAGCGCGACCCGCTGCTGCTGGCCGCCGGACAGCTGGTTCGGGTAGCGGCCGCCCTTGCCGGTCAGCCCGACCAGCTCCAGCAGCTCCTCCGTGCGCTCCGCGCGCTCGGTCGCCGGGCGCTTGCGGACCCGTAGCGGGAAGGCGATGTTGTCGGCCACCGTCATGTTCGGAAACAGCGCGTAGCTCTGGAACACCATCCCGATCGGCCGCTTGCGGGTCGGCACGTGGGTGACGTCGGTGTCGCCGATCCGGATCGTGCCGGAGTCCAGCTCGTTCAGGCCGGCGACGCTGCGCAGCAGCGTGGTCTTGCCGCAGCCGCTGGCGCCGAGCAGCGCGACCAGCTCACCTGCGCCGACGTCGAGGCTGACACCGCGCAGCGCGACCGAGTCGCCGTAGGCCTTGCGGGCCTCGCGGATCTTGACCGACTTGGGACTGGCCATCAGCGCCCTCCTTGTGTACTGGCGGTTGTGGTTGCCCCCGGCAACGTCTGTGGAGCGGTCCGGCCGCCGCCTGCCTTGTCACGGCTGAGCGCGGCGAACAGGGACACGGCGAAGAACAGCACGAAGGTCAGCACCGACATCACCGCGACCCCGTTCGGGTTGCCGCCGCCGTTGACCGGGGTGAGCTGCACCTGCCAGACCGGCACCGTCTCGAACGACGTGCCGGTGATCACCCGGGCGATCGAGTACTCGCCGAACGAGATCGCGAACACCAGGATCGAACCGGTCAGGATGCCGGTGCGGATGTTCGGGATGACGACCCGGAACAGCGTGGTGACCGCGTTCGCGCCGGACACCTGGGCGGCCTCGTGCAGCCGCGGGACGCCGGCCGCGGCCATCGCCGAGTCCACCGGCCAGAGGAAGAACGGGAAGCACAGCGCGACGTGCCCGACCACCACCAGCTGCCAGCTGGCGCTGTAGTCGCTGACCAGGGGCAGGTGCGCGGTGATGTCCTTGATGCCGAACGCCATCACCACGAACGGCAGCGCGAACGGGATCAACGCCACGGTCGACATCAACGTGCGCAGCCTCGGGTTGCGCACGTACGACCAGTAGAGAGGTGGCAGCACCAGCGTAGCCACGATCAGGACGGCCAGGCCCGCCACCAGCAGCGAGCGGCCGATCGCCGCGATCAGCCGCTGGTCGGAGACCAGGCCGGCCCACCAGTGCAGCGTGTACCCGTCCGGCAGCACCCGGCCGTCGTTGCCGGTCCACGCCGTCGTCACCGAGTAGAGTGCGGCCGCCACCACCGGCAGTGCCACGTAGGCGGCCACCAGGCCGAACAGCACCCAGCGGAACCAGCCACGACCGAGTGTGGTGTTCACATTCCCTCCAGCCGCTCGAGCGGGCGCCGGGCCAGCCGGACATAGACCGCGAGCGCGATGACGGCGATCACCATCAGCAGTACGGCGTAGGCCGATGCGAGCTGGGTCTGGCTGCCGAACACCGAGCCCTTGCCGATCAGGTCGCCGATCTGCAGCGGGATCGTGTGCACGCCGGACTCCGAGCCGAGCAGTGCGGTGACCACGGCGTACTGGCCCATCGACCAGGCGAACGTCAGCACCCAGCCGGACAGTACGAACGGAGCCAGCACCGGCAGCCCGACGTACCGCCAGTAGGTCCACCTGTTGCCCGAGGCAACCTGCACCGCCTCCCACCAGGTGGGCTTGATCGCGGCCATCGCGGGCAGCAGGAGCAGCACGTACAGCGGGATGGTGAAGTAGCAGAACACCGCGACCAGGCCGGCCCGGGAGTACAGGCCGTCGCCGAGGTCGATACCGGTGAGCTCGCGGATCACCAGGGTCAGGAAGCCGGCCGCGCCGAGCGTGGAGATGAAGGCGCGGGCC
>DASXRB010000622.1:0-8595 GCA_036506875.1 Kribbellaceae bacterium
GCGACCGTCGGGACCGGGTTCGCGACGATGGCCGCCGGTTTCCTGCTCATGCTGCGGATCGGTCCCGGCACCGGGTACGACGCCCTGTGGCCCGCGCTCGCCGTCATCGGACTCGGTTTCGGCATCACGATGCCCGCGGCCGGGGACGCTCTGCTCGGCTCACTGCCCCAGGGGCGGGAGAGCACCGGCACCGCGCTCAGCTTCGCGACCCGCCAGGTCGGTGGCGCGTTCGGGATCGCCGTACTCGGCAGCCTCGTCACCGCCGCCTACCGCGACGGAGTCACAGCCGCCACCGCGGCGCTGCCCGGCCCGCTCGCCGGCGCCGCGCGCGAGTCGGTCGCCGGCGCCGCCGTCGTCGCGGACCGGCTCGGGCCGGCCGGACAGGCGCTGCACGACGCCGCCGCCGGCGCGTACGTGACCGGCATGCACCACGCGAGCATCGCGTGCGCCGTCGTCGCGCTCGGCAGCGCCCTGCTGCTGGCCACGACCCTGCCGGGGCGTATCAGCGCCACGAGAACACCGCCGACGATCCGGGACAGTGCGACTCGCGCAGCCCGGTGAGTTCACATCTGTTGAAGGGAGAGTCCAATGCCCACCTACATCGGCCTGGCCAACTGGACCACCGAAGGCATGAAGACCGTCAGGGAGACGATCAAGCGCGGTCAGGACGCGGCCGCGCTGGTCGGACAGCTGGGCGGCGAGATCAAAGCCACCTACTGGACTCATGGGCCGTACGACATCATCGCGATCGCCGAGATGCCGGACGACGAGACCATGGCCAAGCTTTCGCTCGCCATCACGTCACGCGGAACCACCCGCTTCACCGCCGTCCGGGCGTTCACCGAGGACGAGGTGGCTAGGATTCTGGCGGAGCTGCCCGAGCCGGGTTCCTCGTCCTGAGCAGCCGACGCGCCGTCGGCGTGCCGATTCGACCGTATCTCACATGTGAGATAGCGTCGCAAGTGTGACGGACGATTACTTGAGCCGCATCGGCATGCTCATCCGCGACGCGCGCAAGCACCGCGGCTGGACGCAGGCCCAGCTCGCCGAGGTGCTCGGCACCAGCCAGAGCGCGGTGAACCGGATCGAGCGCGGTCACCAGAACCTGACCCTGGAGATGCTCGCCCGGATCGGCGAGGCCCTCGACTCCGAGATCGTCTCGCTCGGCGGCGGGCCGGTGCACCTGCGGGTCACCGGCGGCCGCCGGCTGTCCGGCGCGATCGACGTGAAGTCCTCCAAGAACGCCGGTGTCGCGCTGCTGTGCGCGTCGCTGCTCAACAAGGGCCGTACGACGCTGCGCAAGGTGGCCCGGATCGAGGAGGTCAACCGGCTGCTCGAGGTGCTGCAGAGCATCGGGGTGCGGACCACCTGGCTGAACGACGCCGGTGACCTGGAGATCGTGCCGCCGGCCCGGCTGGACCTGGACCGGATGGACGCCGCGGCGGCCCGTCGTACCCGCAGCATCATCATGTTCCTCGGCCCGCTGCTGCACAGCGAGCACACCTTCGAGCTGCCGTACGCCGGCGGCTGCGACCTCGGCACCCGCACCGTCGAGCCGCACATGGCGGCGCTGCGGCCGTTCGGCCTGGAGGTCAAGGCGACCGGCGGCGAGTACCACGGGACCGTCGACCCGAGCATCGTGCCGCAGAAGCCGATCGTGCTGACCGAGCGCGGCGACACCGTGACCGAGAACGCGATCATGGCCGCCGCCCGGCACGACGGTGTGACGGTGATCCGCAACGCCAGCCCGAACTACATGGTCCAGGACCTGTGCTTCTACCTGCAGAAGCTGGGCGTGCGGATCGACGGGGTGGGCACGACGACGCTGACCGTGCACGGCGTGGCCGAGATCGACGTGGACGTCGACTACGCGCCGTCGGAGGACCCGATCGAGGCGATGAGCCTGCTCACCGCGGCGATCGTGACCGAGTCCGAGATCACCATCCGGCGGGTGCCGATCGAGTTCCTGGAGATCGAGCTGGCGCTGCTGGAGGAGATGGGGCTGCGGTACTGGCGCGGCGAGGAGTACCTGGCCGAGAACGGGCACACCCGGCTGGTCGACCTCACCACGCTGCCGTCGCGGCTGCACGCGCCGATCGACAAGATCCACCCGATGCCGTTCCCGGGCCTCAACATCGACAACCTGCCGTTCTTCGCCGCGATCGCGGCGACCGCGCAGGGGCAGACGATGATCCACGACTGGGTGTACGAGAACCGCGCCATCTACCTGACCGACCTGAACAAGCTGGGCGCGTCGGTGAAGCTGCTCGACCCGCACCGGGTGATGGTCGAGGGGCCGACGCACTGGTCGGGCGCGGAGATCATGTGCCCGCCGGCACTGCGCCCGGCCGTCGTCACGCTGATCGTGATGCTCGCCGCGAAGGGCACCTCGGTGCTGCGCAGTGTGTACGTGATCAACCGCGGCTACGAGGACCTGGCCACCCGGCTGAACGCGCTCGGCGCGCAGATCGAGATGTTCCGCGACATCTGACCTCAGCCCGGGGCCCTCACCGGCCTTCCACCCTGTCGATCCAGCGGCGGATCCCCACACCGATCGCCTCCGGGTGGTCCTCCTGCAGGTAGTGGGCTCCGCGGCCCAGCCGCACCAGTTCGCAGTCCCTCAGGCCCGCGGCGAAACATTCGCCGAACGCGGGTGAGACCAGTACGCCGGGATCCCCGACGAAGAGCAGTTTCGGATACGTGGACGACGCGAGCGCGTCGTGTGCGCGTGTCAGCGCGTCGTGCACGGCGGCCGGCTCGCCCGCGATCGGGAGCTCGTTCGGCAGCCGCCAGACGGGCAGCCGGGAGTCCGGATCGAGGAACGGCGCCCGGTAGACCGACATCTCCTCCTCGGTCAGCTCCCGGATCACAGATCGTGGCAGCACAGCCTCGACGAACAGGTTGGCGCCGATGATCAGCTCCTCGCCGGCACCGGGAGTGCGGAACCGCCGGAACAGGTCCCGGGTCTCGTCGTTGTGGGCGAATTCGGCCCAGGACGGCATCGGGCGGATGAACTCCATGAACGCGAGCCCGCGGACGAGGCCCGGCCGGCGCGCCGCGAGGTGGAAGGCGAGCGCCGTCCCCCAGTCCTGCGCGACGAGGTACGCGGAGGTGATGCCGAGCCGCTCGATGAACGCGTCGAGGTAGTCGGCATGGTCGAGGAAGCCGTACCCGATGCCGGGCTTGCCGGACTGGCCGAAGCCGATGAGATCGGGGGCGACGCACCGCGCGACCTCGCCGACGTGTGGCATCACGTTGCGCCAGATGTACGACGAGGTCGGGTTGCCGTGCAGGAAGAGGGCGACCGGACCGTCCTCGCCGGCGGTCCGGTAGGCCATCGTCGAGTCGAGCACCTCGACGCGGGGGAGCGCGACATCCGCGCCTGCGATCGTCATGGGATCTCCTTGAAGACGGTGTGGAACGCGATCGACCGGAACCGGTCCAGCGGCGCGCGGGCGCCCTCGAGCTTCATGCGCAGGATTGCGCCTTCCCAGCAGGTGAGAAGGAAGTCCGCGAGCTGCGCGGGTGGGAAGGTGTCCGGGATCTCCCCGGCGGCCTGAGCCTCGGCGATGCACTCGGCGAACGGGGCTTGCCACTCGTCGAAGATCGCGACGAGGCGCAGGCGCAGCGTCTCGCTGTGCCCCGGGGCCTCCAGGCTCAGGTCGCCGATCAGGCAACCGCGCGCGCATCCGTCGGCGACCAGCCTGTCGGTGATCAGGTCCAGGTAGCGCACCAGGCGCTGTCGCGGGGTCAGTGAGGTGTCTCCGAGGCTCTGCGCCATCAACTCCTTGACCTGCGCGAAGTAGCGGTCGAGTACCTCGGCGGCGAAGGCTTCCTTCGACCGGAAGTGGTTGGTGAACGAGCCCTGTGGCACGGCGGCCTCGGCGGCGATGTCGCGCACCCCGGACCCGACGTACCCCTTGCGGAACATCACCCGGAGCCCGGCGTCGAGTATCCGCTCGCGATGGGACGGTTTCGGCATGTCTGGAAGAATACGTACGACCGTATTGATCGTCAAACGGTTACCCTTGCGGTCGATGAGCGGGTACGACGAGCACGACGCGGAGCGCTGGGTCTCCGAGTCGGTCAAGCGGCCCGGGCGGACCGCGTTCGCGCGCGACCGGGCCCGGGTGCTGCACAGTGCGATGCTGCGCAGGCTCGCGGCCAAGACCCAGGTGGTCGGGCCGGGCACGGACGACTTCGTCCGCAACCGGCTGACGCACAGCCTCGAGGTGGCGCAGATCGGCCGCGAGCTGGCGACGACGCTCGGCTGCGACCCGGACATCGTCGACACCGCCTGCCTGGCCCACGACCTCGGCCACCCGCCGTTCGGGCACAACGGCGAGCGCGCGCTGAACGAGGCGGCCGGCCGCATCGGAGGCTTCGAGGGCAACGCCCAGACGCTGCGGCTGCTGACCCGGCTGGAGGCCAAGACCTTCGCGCCTGACGGTGTCCTGGGCGGGCGCAGCGTCGGCCTCAACCTGACCCGGGCGTGCTTGGACGCAGCGACCAAGTACCCGTGGCCGCGGCGCGCCGGTGAGCGGAAGTTCGGCGTGTACGACGACGACACCGCGGTGTTCTCCTGGTTCCGCGGACCGGACGCGGGGGACCGGCGCTGTCTCGAGGCGCAGGTGATGGACTTCGCCGACGACGTGGCGTACTCCGTGCACGACGTCGAGGACGGCATCGTTGCCCACAGCATCGACCTCGCCGAGGTCGGCGCGGACCGGAAGCCCTACTGGGACAGTGTGCGACGGCTGTACTTGCCGGGGGCGACCGATGACGAGCTGGACGAGGCCTGGCAGCGGCTGCTCGTGGTGCCGTCCTGGCCGGCGGCCGCGTTCGACGACAGCCGCCGGGCGCTGGCCGGGCTGAAGGACCTGACCAGCCAGCTGATCGGACGCTTCTGCACCGCCGCCGAGCAGGCGACGCGGGCGACGTTCGGCCGCGCCCCGCTGACCCGGTACGCCGCGGACCTCGTCGTACCCGACCGGACCCGCGCCGAGATCGCCGTGCTGAAGAGCATCGGGGTCTTCCATGTGATGCACTCCGAGGAGCGGCAACACCGGCGGGCCGAGCAGCGCGAGCTGCTGACCGAGCTGCTGCACGCGCTGTGGAAGACCGCGCCGGCCGGGCTGGACGTGGCCTTCGCGGCCGACTTCGCCGAGGCCGCCGACGACGCGGCCCGGTTCCGGGTCGTCGTCGACCAGGTCGCGTCCCTCACCGACGCCTCCGCGGTCGCCTGGCACGCCCGGCTCTGAGCCGCGTAGGTTGGCACGCATGAGCGACGAGCGGCGGTTCGTGATCGTGGGCGCCAGCCTGGCCGGCGCGAAGGCGGCCGAGACCCTGCGGGAGGAGGGGTTCGAGGGCGCGATCGAGCTGGTCGGCGAGGAGGCGGAGCTGCCGTACGAGCGGCCGCCGCTGTCCAAGGGCGTGCTGCTCGGCAAGGACGACGTGAGCGTGTCCCAGCTGCACGACCGGGACTGGTACGACGATCAGCGGATCACCCTGCGCCTGGGCACCACCGCGACCGCGGTCGACACCGGTGTGCGGCGCGTCGAGCTCTCGGACGGGACGGAGCTGGGCTACGACAAGCTGCTGATCGCGACCGGCAGCCGGGTGCGGCGGCTCGACGTGCCGGGGGCGGACCTCGGCGGTGTGCGCTACCTGCGGACGGCTGCGGAGTCGGTGGCGCTGACCGAGGCGTTCCGGGCGCGGCCGCGGGTGGTCGTGGTCGGCGCCGGCTGGATCGGGCTGGAGGCGACCGCGGCGGCGCGCGAGCACGGCGCGGAGGTCACCGTGGTGGAGCCGCAGTCGACCGCACTCGCGTCGGTGCTGGGGGAGCGGGTCGGTGAGATCTACGCCGACCTGCACCGCGCGCACGGGGTGACGATGAAGTTCGGCACCGGGGTGGAGTCGTTCAGCGGGGCGGACGGCCGGGTGACCGGGGTGGTGACGAGTGCCGGCGAGACGCTGCCGGCGGACCTCGTGGTGGTCGGCGTCGGGGTGCTGCCGAACGTGGAGCTCGCGGCGGCCGCGGGGCTGGCGGTCGCGGAGCCGAAGGACGGGGGCGGGATCGTCGCGGACTCCTCGCTGCGGACCTCGGCGCCGGACGTGTACGCCGCGGGTGACGTGGTGCGGTGGGATCACCCGGTGCTCGGGTACCCGGTGCGGGTCGAGCACTGGGCCAACGCGCAGGACGGCGGGATCGCGGCCGCCAAGGCGATGCTCCGCGAGGACGCGGTGTACGACGCGATCCCGTTCTTCTACTCCGACCAGTACGACACGGGCATGGAGTATTCCGGGCACGTGCCGCGCGAGGCGTCGTACGAGGTGGTCCTGCGGGGCGATCCCGGCAGCGGGGCGTGGATGGCGTTCTACCTCGGCGAGGGAGACCGGTTGCTCGCGGGGATGCACATGAACACGTGGGACACCATCGACGCCGTACAGGATCTGATCCGGTCCAAGGCGGCGCTGGACAGGTCCCGGCTCGCCGATCCACAGGTCGCGCTCGCCGACGTGGCTCGCTGACCCAAGTGCTCCGCGTTGGAGGTTCCGCCGCGGTGGCACCTCCAACGCGGAGCACTAGACTCACCGCGTGGCAGGCAGGATCCGGGACGAGGACATCGCGCTGGTGCGCGAGCGCGCCCGGATCGACGAGGTCGTCGGCGCGTACGTCACGCTGAAGAACGCCGGCGGCGGGTCCCTGAAGGGCCTGTGCCCGTTCCACGACGAGAAGTCGCCGTCGTTCAACGTGACCCCGGCACGCGGATTCTTTTTCTGCTTTGGATGCCAAGAAGGCGGCGACGTCATCGACTTCGTGCAGAAGATCGACCAGGTGTCGTTCGCGGACGCGGTCGAGATGCTCGCATCGAAGGTCGGTGTCCAGCTCCGGTACGACGAGACCGGCGGGCCGACGCCGAAGCGCGAGTCGAACCAGCGGCCGCGGCTGGTCGCGGCGCACAAGGCGGCCGCGGAGTTCTACGCCGAGCAGCTGTTCTCGTCGAACGACGCGATGGCGGGGCGGAAGTTCCTGGACAGCCGCGGGTTCGACCGGGACGCGGCCGGGATGTTCGGCGTCGGGTTCGCGCCCCGTGACGGCGAGGCCGTTTTGAAGTTGCTGCGCGGGCGGGGGTTCACGAACGAGGAGATCGTCGCGTCGGGGCTGTGCGCGCAGAACCAGCGCGGGCTGTACGACCGCTTCCGGGGGCGGCTGCTGTGGCCGATCCGGGAGGCCGGCGGGGATGTGATCGGGTTCGGCGCGCGGCGGTTGTTCGACGACGACCGGATCGAGGCTAAGTACCTCAACACGCCGGAGACGCCGATCTACAAGAAGTCCAAGGTCCTGTACGGCGTGGACCTGGCGCGGCGCGAGATCGCGCGGTCGCAGCAGGCCGTCGTGGTCGAGGGGTACACCGACGTGATGGCGTGCCATCTCGCCGGCGTGACCACCGCGGTCGCGACCTGCGGGACGTCGTTCGGCGAGGAGCACGCGCGGGTGCTGCGGCAGCTGCTGCTCGACCACGACCAGTTCCGCGGGCGGGTGATCTTCACCTTCGACGGGGACGCGGCCGGGCAGCGTGCGGCGGTGAAGGCGTTCAACCTGGACCACGCGTTCGCGGCGCAGACGTATGTGGCGGTGGAGCCGGACGGGCTGGACCCGTGCGACCTGCGGCTGGCGCGCGGTGACGAGGCGGTCCGGGAGCTGATCGGGCGGCAGGTGCCGCTCTACCGGTTCGTGCTGAGCAACGTCTTGTCCCGCTACGACCTGGACCGCGCGGACGGGCGGGTGGACGCGCTGCGCGAGGCCGCGCCGCTGGTGATCAGCGTCCGCGACAAGGCGAAGGTGGACGGGTTCGTCCGCGAGCTCGCCGGGCGGCTCGGGATGGAGGTCGAGCAGGTCCGGTCGGAGGTGTTCCGGGCGGCGAGCCGTCCCTCACGCGCTGATGGTGCCGCCTCGGATCGTGGACCTGTGGTGGCGGCGACCGAGCCGGAGCCGCCGAAGCGGCCGCAGGTCCCGTCGCCGCGCGAGCCGCGGTTCGCGGTGGAGTGGGAGGCGCTGAAGATCGCGTTGCAGTACCCGCACCTGGTGAAGTCGGCGTTCGACGAGCTGGACGACGGGGACTTCACGCACCCGTGGCTGGCGGCGGTGCGGACCGGGATGGCCGCGGCCGGTGGTCCGGCGAACGCGTCGCCGGGGGAGGTGTGGGTCGTCGCGGTGCGGGCCGCTGTGCCGGACCCGCAGGCGACCGCTGTGCTGGGGGCGCTGGCGGTGGAGCCGGTGCGGCTGGACCGGGAGCCGGACGAGCGGTTCGCGGTGGCGCACTTCGCGCGGCTGCAGGAGCTGACCTGCCTGCGCCGGATCACCGAGCTGAAGTCGAAGCTGCAGCGGACGAGTCCGGTGGACCAGGCCGAGGACTACAACCGGATGTTCGGCGAGTTGATCGCGCTCGAGCGGTACCGCACCGAGCTCCGCGAACGCGCCATCGGCGGTGCCCTCTGAGGCTGCCTCTACGGCGCCGCTGGGTCCACGACGGCGCCAGCGGACTCGGCCAGGGCGACCGCGCCCGTCAGGTCGAGGCGGGTCTGTCCCAG
>DASXRB010000623.1:0-4106 GCA_036506875.1 Kribbellaceae bacterium
GATCTGAGCGATTCTGTTTGTTTTCACCATGAACCGAGCGAAAAACTGCAAAGGAATATGGCACTGCGCGCTGGTGGCGTCAAGAGGTCGGGGACGACCGAAGGGGTGCGAGATGCAGTACGACGACCGCCGGCCGGTGGCGAATGACTGCCCCCAGGCATCAAGGGGGCTGCGCCGGGCTGGCCGATCCGTACAGCCGTGCACGTGTCGTACAGGTCTGGCGTTGTACGAGGTCGAGCGGCTAGCTCAGAGGCGAGCCGTCCGGGGTGAGAGTTCCGGCGTCGGCGTCGAGAGTTACGGGAGCGCCGAGGGGGATGGCGAGGTTGAGGTCGGCGTGGCCGATCGCGGCGCCGTGCACCGTCGGGATGCCCAATGGCGCGAGGCGTTCGAGCTGGACCGCCGTGGCGAGGCCGGGATCGTCGGTCTCGGTGAAGTCGCCGAGCACGATGCCCGTGACGCCGTCGAACCAGCCGGCGCGCAGGAGCTGGGTGAGCAGGCGGTCGAGCCGGTACGCGTCCTCGCCGACGTCCTCCAGAACGACGACCGCACCGTCGGGTGGTGCGTAGGTCGGCGTACCCAGGCTGGTGGCGAGCAGCGCCACGTTGCCACCGAGCAGGCGCCCGGAGGCCCTGCCGCCGCTCACGGTGGTCGCGCCGGCGGGGGCGAGCAGGTCGGTCACGGTCTCCGGCTCGAACAGCAGTTGCCGCAACCGGTCGGCGGACTGCGGCACGCGCAGCTGGTGGATCGTCGCGGCCATCGGGCCGTGCACGGTGACGATCCCGGTGGCGTTGAAGACCTCGTGCAGCGCGGTGATGTCGCTGAACCCGACCAGCAGCTTCGGCTCAGCCGCGGTGAGCTCGGCGAGGTCGAGGTACGGGAGCACGCGCTGCACGCCGTACCCGCCGCGCGCGCAGAACACCGCGGCGTACGACGGATCGAGCCACGCGGCGCGAAACTCCTTCGCCCGCACCGCGTCCTCGGCCGCCAGGTAGGTCAGCCGCTCGTGCCGCCCCGTCGTACCCGGCAACAGGTCGACCTCGAGCCCCCACCCACGCAGCACCTCGACCCCGGCAGCCAGCCGCTCCGGAGCCACCGGCCCCGCCGGCGCCACCACCGCGACGCGGTCACCCGCCACCAGTCGCCGCGGCCTCCGCACCTCCGCCATGCTCACGTCACCCACGCCCGCGACGTTATCCCGCCGCCTCCATGAGCCGACGACGGACGGGGCCGCGGGCTGAGAGGATGGCGGGCATGGTGCTCGAGGTGGCGTTGATCGATGTGGTGGCGGGGCAGGAGGACGAGTTCGCGGCGGCGTACGCGAAGGGGCACGAGGTGCTGGAGAGCACGCCGGGGTGCCGGAGTGTGCGGATGACGCGCGGGATCGAGTCGCCGAGCCGGTTCGTGCTGCTGGTCGAGTGGGACTCGGTCGAGGCGCACGAGCAGAACTTCCGCGGCACCGACCGGTTCACCACCTGGCGCGGTCACATCGGGCCGTACTTCGCCCAGCCGCCGAATGTCGAGCACTTCACCGACGTGCCGCACTGAGCGTCGTACGACGAAGTCAGCCCGCGGCGACGGGCCTGCCGGCGGTGGCCCACTGGTACATGCCGCCGTCGAGGTTGACCGCGTCCTTGCCGGCCGCGTTCAGGAAGTGGGCGGCCCGGGCGGACCGGGCGCCGACCGCGCAGACGCAGACGACGCGGACGTCGTCGGGGATCTCGTCGAGGCGGCCGGGGAGCTGGCCGAGCGGGATGTGCTGGGCGCCGTCGATGTGGCCGCCGGCGAACTCGTCGTCCTCGCGGACGTCGAGCACGCGCACCGCGCCCAGCGCGTCGTCGGTCAGGTCGGCGACGGTGACCGTCGGAACCTGAGGGTTGTGGAACATGGGCTGAAGTCTTGCACCGCACAGGCTCGCCCAAACCCGTGGGACCGGCGCATGCTGAAGCCATGGGTCTCGATGTACGGCGGGAACGGGTGATCCGGCAGCCCCCGGAGCGGGTCGCGTCGTACGCCATGGACTGGCGGCACGACCACGAGTGGACGCAGGGCATCAAGACCGCCGAGCTCACCAAGGAGTCCCCGGTCGGCGGGTTCGGGCTGGGCGCACAGGTGACACGGACGGCGTACTTCCTGGGCAAGCGGATCGACTACGTGCTCGAGGTCATCGGGTACGAGCCGCCGGCGCTGCTGGACATGAAGTCGGTGGCCGGGCCGATGCCGATGCACGTGACCTACCGGTTCGAGCCGTACGACGGGGGCACGCTGGCCAGCATCCGGGTGTGCGGCGACGCGAGCGTGTACTACCGGTTCGCCGGGCCGGTGATGGGCGCCATGGTCGGGCGCAACCTCGGCAAGGACCTGCGCGACCTGGAGTCACACCTCACTTGAGCAGCTTGGACAGCCGCCGGTCGGCGAGCGGCTTGCCGCCGGTCTGACAGGTCGCGCAGTACTGCAGCGACGAGTCGTGGAAACTCACCTCGCGGATCACGTCACCGCACACCGGACACTTCTGGCCCTTGCGGCCGTGCACGCGCAGGCCCGACTTCTTCTCCGACTTGAGGTCCTGCGCGGCCAGGCCCGCGGACCGCTCGACGGCGTCGGCCAGTGTCGACCGCATCGCGTCGTACAGGGTCTTGAGCTCTTCCTCGCTGAGGTTCGACGCGGGTTTGAACGGGCTCATCTTGGCCGCGTGCAGGATCTCGTCGGAGTACGCGTTGCCGATTCCGGCGATCACCGACTGCTCGCGCAGCACGCCCTTCAGCTGCGCGCGCCCGGCCTTCTTCATGATCGCGCCGAACGCCGCCTCGTCGAGGGTGAACGGGTCCGGGCCGAGCCGGGAGATCCCGGGCACCTCGGCGGGGTCGCGGACGACGTAGACCGCGAGCTTCTTCTGCGTGCCGGCCTCGGTCAGGTCGAAACCGGAGTCGTCCTCGAGCACCGCGCGGAACGCGATCGGGCCCTTGCCGGGCCGCAGCAGCGTCTTCGGCTGCTCCTCGCGCCAGCGCAGCCAGCCGGCCCGGGCCAGGTGGATCACGAGGTGCACGCCCTGGGCCTCCAGGTCGAGGAACTTGCCGTGCCGGTGCACGTCGTCGATCGGCAGGCCGACCAGTGCGGACACCGGCGGGTCGTACGTCTTCAGCGCGCTGATCGCGGTGACGTCGGCGCGGACGAAAGCGTGGCCGACCGCACGCTCACGCAGGAACGCGGCGAGCGATTCGACCTCGGGCAGTTCGGGCACTCGTTCATTGTGCCCAATCGCCCGGACGGTTTCCGGCTCAAGCGAACTTCACCCTTAGTGGCGGGTTGGGCTAGCGTCGGCAACGGAGCTAAGGAGCTGATCATGCGATTCGTCAAGGGTGCGGCCAAAGCCGCCATCGTCGCGTCACTCATCCGCGTCGTGCAGAAGGAGATGAGCAAGCCGGAGAATCAGCGCAAGGCCAAGGAGATGTTCAGCAAGGTCCAGCGCCGCCGTACCTGAGTCAGCGCTTGCGCGCCTGTAGCGTGTAGGTCGCCGGGAGGCGCTCCGGGTTCGCGGTGAGGCGCCATTCCTTGGTGCCGGCGTCGCGGGTCATCTGACCGGGCAGCGCCTCCCATGGCACGCTGTCGTGCTCGACCAGGCCGGTGATCTCCATCCCGTGCGCGAGCAGCGCGGTGATGATCTCGCCGAGGCCGTGGTTCCACTCGTGCGTGGTGTTCTGGGTGAACGCGGCGTCGGTCTCGACGTACGTGCTGTCGTCGGTCCACACCAGCGGCTCGTCGGTCTCGAAGTAGGGGTACCCCAGCGTCGGCGCCGTGGTGACGCTCTCGTCGATGGCCCACAGCACCGGGTGGCCCTCGCGGATGAACAGCCGGCCGCCCGGCTTCAGCAGCCCGGCGACGGTCGCTGCCCAGCGGTCGATGCTGGGCAGCCAGCCCAGCGCGCTGATCCCGGTGAACACCAGGTCGTACGACGCTTCGCCGAGCACCGCCACCGCGTCGTACACCTCGGCCTCGACGAAGTCGACCGCGTCACCGGTGCGCTCGACCAGCCTGCGCGCCTCGGCGATCGCGGCCGGTGAGAAGTCCAGCCCGGCCATCCGCGCGCCGAGCCGGGACAGCGAGATCGT